>JAAFHS010000110.1 GCA_013298485.1 Rhodobacterales bacterium | reverse complement strand
CGGACGGGCGAAGACCCGCAAACTGGCCCCACATGAATATCAGGGCGGCAGCTTTGCAATCTCCAACCTCGGGATGATGGGGGTGGAGAATTTCGATGCCGTGATCAACCCGCCGCATGGGTCGATCCTTGCGGTCGGCGCGGGGATCAAGACGCCAGTGGTGGGCAAGGATGGGCAGGTGGCCGTGGCGACCATCATGTCGATGACATTGTCGGTGGACCACCGGGTGATCGACGGCGCACTCGGGGCGGAATTCCTGAAAGCCATCGTGGATAATCTGGAAAACCCGATGGCGATGCTGGCCTGACGGCATGAAAAAAGCCCGGGCGCGGATGCACCCGGGCTTTCGGATTTTCAGCGATCAATCGGCGAAGTTATGGTCCATCGAAATGGACGGCTGCGCACATCCCGCCTCGCCCACAATCCGGGCGGGCACACCTGCGACGGTTTTGCAGGGCGGAACATCCTCGAGCACGACCGAACCCGCCGCAATGCGCGTGCAGTGACCGATGGTGATATTGCCAAGGACCTTGGCCCCCGCCCCGATCAAGACGCCGTCGCCGATCTTGGGGTGACGGTCGCCATCTTCCTTACCCGTCCCACCCAGAGTCACTGAATGCAGCATGGAGACATTGTCCCCCACGATGGCCGTTTCGCCGATGACGATGGAATGGGCGTGGTCAATCATGATGCCACGGCCGATCTTTGCTGCGGGGTGAATGTCGACGCCAAAAGCCTCAGACACCCGCATCTGCACGAAATAGGCCATATGGGCGCGACCCTGCCGCCACAACCAATGACCGACACGGTACGCCTGCACCGCCTGATAGCCCTTGAAGAACAACAGCGGCTGGATCAGCTGATGGCAGGCAGGATCACGATCAAAGACAGCGGCAAGATCGGCGCGCGCGGCCTGCCCGAGGTCGGGATCACTGGCGTAAGCCTCATCCGCCATTTCACGCAAAATCTGCTCGCTCATTTCGCCTGACGCGAGCTTGAGTGAAAAGCGGTAAGCAAGGGCACGTTCAAGCGAGGCATGATGCAACAGGCCTGAGTGCAAAAGCGCGCCGAGCAAAGGCTCGGTCAGGATAACCTCGTTGGCTTCAGCGCAGACTTTGGTCCAGACCGGGTCTATCGCACGAAACTTCGTTTTCGGATCGAGCATGATGTTTCCTTCGCATGGCAGACGGCCAAAGATACCATGTAGCATGCTACGGCAGCAAGCGCCCGGAATGCAGCGACCGCTCGACGCAGGTGATGCTGGAACTCACTCCGCAATGACGATCTCGCGGAACGGGCCTGGTCCATAAGCCTGCGACACTTGCGAAACGCGAACCACAAAGGGTGCAACGACCGCATCAGCCGTCTGCATTGCGATGGAATACTCCCAAACAGGCGTCGCCGTGGACGCCTGTCGCCGCAGATTCCCGTCCTTGCGAACTTCGACGAGGTAAAGTTCGCTGTCTTCGGCCAGGGGGACTTCGACTGATTGCCAGCTGTCACCACCCCGGCGGGTGCGTCGTCTCCATGTGACCCGGTACGCGCCATTGGTTTGCTGGTCAGCGCGCAAATGGGCCACGGCATAAGGTCGCAGACCATTTCCAGCAAATGGCAACATGTGGGCAGTCGCAGATGCATCCTCCGGCCCGCGCAATAAGGCACCCGTCCGGAAATACAGTGTCAGCCCGCGCTGCGCATCCGTCAGCCGCAATTTCTGCAGCGTCGCGTCTAGGACAATGATCTGACTGCCTGCGGGCCAAACGGGTGGCGCAATACCATCTGATCCTAACTGGCCACGCAGTCGCCGCCGCAAGGCAAAGGTGTTTGGTGCAACCAGCGCTGCATCCCGGAACTGCAGGACTTCCCAATTGTCAGCTGAACCATCCCCGACCGCAATCGTATTGGCACCGGCAAAAACGGCAATCTCGGATGCTGATTGCAACCCGCGATCCCCGGACATTTCGACGACGAGCGCATCACCATCATCCCACACACCCGGAGGGGCGGAGCCAAGATCGGAAAGCGTCGTACCGATGATCGACGGTGCCGTGATCCTTGTATCCAGATCGAAACTCTCGTCGTCTATTGATTTCCATACGCCCGTATCACCCTGCCAGGGTGCCGCAAAAGCGGCCAGATACGGGGCGTAGGAGACATCATCCTCTTGCAGGTTTCCGATATCAAGAAAGCTGAAAAAGATTGGAAGTGGTGGTATGAACGGACGGCTGAACTGAACCTGCTCAGCAACCTCGCCGTTGATGTAATGCTCTTCTTCGACTCTGATCGCATCAAGCTGCAGCAACTCACTGCGCTCAACCCGATCAATACGAAAAACACCATTTCCGAAATTAACCACATCTCCAGAACCCAGGCTAGCAAATGACGGCGGAAGGGTAAATTGCACGGTATCCCGTGCAACGCGGGACTCCGCCAACCATCGCTCGGCCGTTGCGATAGCCTCAGCCGAGTTCATGACGATATTGGTTTCCGACTGCGATATGACCCGCGCCGTCTCATCCGGAAAAACGGCATCTGCAGAGCGGACTTGATAGTCATCACGGTCATCAACAAATCCGATCTGCACTTGTCCGGCCAAATCCGGTTCACCAGCACGCGTGAATTCCGGTTTGCCAAACTGATCCTCGGTCACGGCCAGATCGGCATCGCTCAGGTCACGGATACTTGGCAGCCCACGATGCAGAAATCTTAGTTCACCGTCTCGATCAATCGCGTCGAATGCAAAAACCAGCGACAGCGGTTGCAGGATACTGCGGGCGGAAGCAACATCGGTCACCATATAACCGCGCAAGATGCGGTTCAGCGGTGATGTCACGGCATCTGCAAGTCCGGATCGCGCGCAAATTTCATCAACGACATTCGCCAGCGGTTGTGCCGTGACACGACCGTTGAGCCAGTGTCCACGTGCATAGTTTTCGGCATCATTCCACAGCGCCTCATTTGCCGGAAAGGTCGGATATGGCCGTGTGTCCCAGGCCCAAGCATAGCACATTTCGAAATCGACCATCGGGCCGGAATAGACCTCTGAGACCGGATTGTTTGTCGCGTCGCGCCAATAGTCTGATTGGGCAACAAAATATTGGTGCTGCAGAAAATCGTCCCTGCGCCCGTTGGAATAGCTTGGCAACCGTGACTCGCTTGACTTCAAATCAAAGAATGCGTTCGGCTGATTTGTTGATTTATCAATCGCACTACATCCGAATTCAGTGAAGCGGATTGGCTTTGACTGGGGCATCCAATCCGTTGGAAGATCAAGACGCAAACCGCCGATCCGACTGTGGTGATAGTTCTTCCACCAGGACATGATATCCTTGTGCCGAAACACCCAAGCTTCGTCATAAGCATCATCGGCAATTGGCAGTCTGATCTGCGCATCACGCCCTTCCTGGCTATCGTAGTACCAATCAAATCCCTCACCGCCCCTGATGCCATGCCTCAAGTAGTCAAGGTTATAGATCGATCCCCAGAGAGCATCCTTATGATCACGACCATCGCGCCAATCACTGATCGGCATGTAGTTGTCGATACCGATGAAGTTGATGTTCGGGTCTGACCATAGCGGGTCAAGATGGAAATACAGGTTCCCATCCGCCTGATAGCTGAAACACTCCGTCCAATCCGCAGCATAGCTGATCTTGACTGACGGCCCGAGAATTGTCCGCACGTCGGCGGCAAGGACCTTCAGGGCCTCGACCATCGGAAAAGTATCACCTGCCCCCCGGATAAGGGTCGCGGCCACCATTTCTGACCCGATGCAAAAACTCTCAACCCCACCGGCAAGGGCACACAGACGCGCATAGTGCAGGATGAAACGCCGATATCGCCATGCGGCGGGGCCGGAATAATTGATACGGCCATTGCTCACGGAAAAATGCGCGGGCTGGGCAGTGCCCATAAAGGCTGCGACCTCTGCCGCAGCAGCGCTTGTCCGATCCGGTGACCCTGGCAGACCCGGCGCAACGGATGTCGTGATACGACCGCGCCATGGGAGTGCGGGTTGCCCCTGCGCGCCCGTCCATGGGTCCGGCAGGGTGTTATCCTGCAGCTGATCCATCAGGATAAAGGGATAGAACATTACCCTCTTGCCACTCTGCGTTGCCGCGCGAATGGCTTCGATCACGGCGGTATCGCTTGGCGTTCCCCCATAGACGGACCTGCCGTTCAGCTTTGGAACCTCGGCTGCCGCGCCGCGCGCGACGCCCCCTGCGCGCCATGGCATGCCGATGCCATCAGACCGGGTCTGTTCCACTTTGGGCTGAACAAGACATGATCCGCACCGCAGATCATTGCCGAACCAGCTGACCACCAACGATACCGCCCCACAATCGGGAAGCTCTTCATCCAGTTGTTCAAGCGATGTCGTAAAATCGGTTTTGCCCGAGGCCGAATTGATATTGGCAGACCGGTTGACGCCCGGCTTTTCGGCATAATGCACGCGCGTGGTCGCCAGCGCATATTCCCCTGTCCCCGGGATCAGCGCCACGGCGCGAATGCTTGACGGCAAGTCCGGAAGATAACCCGTATCGGTCTGCGCGCGGCGCATCACCTCGAAATTGAACTGCGGCACCCGGTTTCCAAAGCGTGACAGATCAAGGTCTTCGATCACGACATAGGCCGTTCCGCGATAGGCAGGCGCATTGGCCGCCCCCTCCACTGCCGCAATCTTGGGGTCGGCCACCTGTGTCTCGGACCCGGGATACACCCGCAGGTTCAGCAAATCCTTTTCGATCTCCAGCCCGTCCGCCCAGATGCGCCCCACCCGCGTAATCTCGCCCTCGCACAGTGCCACGGCCAGCGACACCGTATAGGAATAGGTCTGCGTCCGCGGCTTCGGTGTCCCTTTGCCACCACCACTGGCAGTGACCGTTTCCCGAAACTGTGTTGCCCAGATCACCTGCCCCGCCACCCGCGCGCGGCCCCAGACCAGGGGGATCATCGCCCCGTCGCTGGCCCCCATCAGGCGGAACCGGTCAACCCGCCCGACCTCAACCGCCTGCGATCCGGCCCCCAGCAACTTCTGATCGATCACACGCCCCAGCGTGGCACCCACCGCCCTGCCGATCACAGCACCCGAGAGGCCCAGCACAGTCCCACCAAAGCCCGCGCCAAATGCGGCACCGGCCGCCGAAAGAAGGATGGTCGCCATTTGATTGACTCCTTGGATGCGCAGATTGACATGACGCAGTGCATCACGCTGATCTCATTCACAGACTTGAACGAAGTAGCTTGGGCTGTGCAGCTTTCAGCCCGCAGCAGGGGGCGCGGGAAACTGAAAACGCGCGATGACCTTGCGCTGCCACGGCGCGGAAAACGGGCTTTCAACAACATCGTGGCCCGTGTAGGCGTGAATGAACGTCGGCGCGACGCCGACATCGCCGACAATCCCCAGGTGTTTTGCAACACAACCGGGCCGCATCCGAAACAGCAGCACATCGCCCGGCGCGTCCAGGGCAGCCGGCTTTTCCACCAGCCACTGCCGTGCCGCGGACAACAGCAGCTCCTGTCCTGAAACTTCCAGCCAGTCAGGCGTATAAGGCGGCACCACCGTCGGCTCATCGCCATACAGCGCGCGCCAGATGCCCCGCAACAGGCCAAGGCAGTCCGCACCGGCCCCTTTCACCGACGCCTGATGCCTGTAGGGCGTGCCAAGCCATGCCCTGGCTTCAGCCACAATATGCGGCGATGCGGTCATGACTGACCATCCGCCGCAAAAAGGCTTCCGCCCGTGTTACGGCTGCCCGACACCGGATAGGCCGTCGTCCAGTCTTCACCCGGAACATGCGGAAAGCCCCGGAAGTTCGGCAGGTTGTTGAACTTGCCACGGCACGCCCCGATGGTGCGATCACATCCGGCCTCGATGCGGACCCGGTCACCCGCCTGTGCGGTCACTGGCAACGCCTCCCACAACGCGATGGTCCGCAAGGCCCCTGCCGTGCGATCCTCCTTGATGACCCCGAACAGACCTGCCGCCTCGCCATCCAGCACGATCAGGCGACCGCGCTCGAACCAGCGCTCGGCAAAACCGTTCTGCCCGGCAAAAACGAAACTTCTGCTGCCGGGTTCCGTCAGCCTGATCTCGCTGAAATAGCCCGGTGTGTTCAAAGAAAACCGGCACTTCCGGTCACCCAGGATCGCCGAACATGTCCGTTGAAATGTCCGTCCCTGCGGCTGATTCAGTGGTTCGGTCAAACCGCGCAATTCGGCACGGAATGCCCCGTCGGCATGCGATATCTCGCCAAACGTCCCGCGAAACAGGCAGACACGCTGCGACGGGTCGGCCCAGTTCACCATCCAGGCCTCCACCGCCGCGCGGTCAAAACGCCCGGCGGCGATATCCGCCTCACTGATGGCCACGCTGGACAGCGCACCAACCGCTTCCGTGTTATCGACCGACAGCCCTGTCGTCTGCTGCAACGCCCGTGCCGTCAGGCCGGTATCGGCGCGGTACACCTGCCCATCAACCGTTAAATCCTGATCGTGATCGGTAAAGCCATAGCTCTGGCCATCCCGGCGTTCCACCCGCCACAGATGGCACACCGTCGTGCAACCCGTTGCCAGATGGGCATAAAGCGCCTCTGCCGCCACATTCATAGCCGAATCTCCAGCACAGGAATGCTCGGCACTTCGCCTGCATTGAACGACGATACCGACACGCGGACGGCATCTGTGTCAAACCGCACCGGCACATCGAATTCGAACCCGGCCGTAACCGGCAAGCCGATATCCGGCGGTGCGGCAAAGGTCACCAGACCCTGTGCGGCATCGACTATATATTCGCCCGCCACCGGGCGCGGATCGCCACCCCCAGCCACCGACACGCTGCCTGCAACAACCTTGGTGATCGGGCGCACATAGACATTCCCTGCCGAGCGATAGGATTTTATCAGCTGAAATGTGCGCGTGACACCATCGCCCTGCCCGATCACCTGATCCAGATGTGACACCGGCTTTGACGCCGCACCCGATTTGAAATCAGCCCAGTCCTTCCAGCGGAACCCGTGCAGCTGCCCCTGGCGCGCCTCAAAGAACGCGATCACCGTTTCGATGTCGTCCAGCGTGCGCAGCCCCAGCCCTGCATCATACCGCCGCCGCGAATGCTGCCACGGCGTGTTACGCTCCTCATGCCCGCTGGCCAGCGACACGATCTGCGTGCGCCGCTCCGGCCTGCCAACCGCCCCCAGGCTCAATGACGCGGGAAAACGTACTTCGTGAAACGCCATCACCCTGCCCCTATCTGTTCCGCTGCCCGCGCGATAACGCCCGCGATGCCTGTTCCGCGATCTGCGTCTGGCTGCGCTGGAAACCCTGCACATCCGGCGTCGTGATGTTCATCACGACCGTCACCGCGCGCGCCCCCCCCCCCTGAATGCCCAGC
>JAAFHS010000113.1 GCA_013298485.1 Rhodobacterales bacterium | reverse complement strand
TTCTGGTCATCACATCCTCCCAGGGGTGAGCAATGGCGCACGATACCATCACCCGTGCCAAGGCCCGCATCACATTTCCCGCGCCCCGGCCAAATCCAGCCGACCCATGGCCCAGCGTGCGGCATCTGCCACGCCTTCATCCGCATCATCCGCCAGCCCTGCCGCCAACCCGCGCAAGGCAGGCATCTCCGAATTCCCGATCGCATACAGCACATTGCGCACGAACCTGTCCCGCCCGATCCGCTTGATCGGACTGCCCGAAAACCGCGCGCGGAACCCCGCGTCGTCCAGGATCGCCAGCTCAGCCAGCAGCGGGGCCCCCACGCGCGGCTGATACCCGATCTCGGACGCTGCCGCCGCAAACTTGTTCCACGGGCAGACCGCCAGACAATCATCGCAGCCGTAAATCCGGTTGCCCATCAAGGCGCGCAAATCCGCATCCACCGGGCCCCGGTGTTCAATCGTGAGGTACGAAATGCACCGCCGCGCATCGAGTTGATAGGGCGCCGGAAACGCCTTTGTGGGGCAGATATCGAGGCACGCCGTGCAGGTCCCGCAGTGGCTGATCTCGCCTGCGTCCTTCGGCAAATCCAGCGTCGTGAAAATCGCCCCCAGAAAGAACCAGTTGCCCAAGGTCCGGCTCAGCAGATTGGTATGCTTGCCCTGCCAGCCTAACCCCGCCGCCTGGGCGAGCGGCTTTTCCATCACCGGGGCCGTATCCACGAACACCTTGATCTGGCCGTCGCCCGCATCGATCAACCACCGCCCCAGCCGCTTCAGCCGCCTTTTCACCAGATCATGGTAATCGCGCCCCTGCGCGTAAACGCTCACCGCCCCCCGGTCGCGGCTCTCCAGTACCGCCAGCGGATCGCCGTCCGGTGTATACATCTCCGCCAGCATCACCACCGACCGTGCCGCGGGCCACAGTGCTGCCGCCGATCCGCGCCAGTCCGCCCGGTCTGCCATCCACCCCATCTGCCCGTGATGCCCTGCCGCCAGAAACGCCGCCAACCGCGCCGCCCCCTCCGGCACCGCATCGGGCGCGCAGATGCCGATTCCGGAAAACCCCTCCGCCCGCGATTGCATGACGAGCCGTTCTTTCAAGGAAACCGGGTCCATGCTTCCTCTGTTCTTAACTATCCCGGGGTCCGGGGCAGGGCCCCGGCGGCCTGACATTCAGAAATCCAGATCCGCATAATGCGCGGCCGGCGGGAACCCCGACACCTGATCTGCCAGTAAGGCCCGGAAACTCGGCCGCGATTTGATCTTGGCATACCAGTCCTTCACCACGGCCGAGCGGTGCCAATCCACATCGCTGATGTAGTCAAGGCATGACAGATGCGCCGCCGCCGTCAGGTCCGCAAGGCTCATCACATCCCCCGCCAGCCAGCGCCGCTCATCCAAGAGCAGGCCCATGTAATCCAGATGCGCCTTGATCCGCTGCGATCCCGCCTTCACGTTCTTGCTGTCCGGATAGCCCTGGCCCATCACCTTCTTGTTCACCCGCTCATGCAGCAGTTTCGACGTCACCTCCGCCTGAAACTTGTCGTCAAACCACGCGCACAACCGCCGCACCTCGTACCGCCCTTCGGGATCGCGCGGCATCAAGGGGTTGGCGGGCACCGATTCGTCCAGATATTCGCAGATAGCCTGGCTCTCGCTCATCATGCGCGCATCGATCTTCAGAACCGGCACCTTGCCTGCCGGATTGCGGCGCAGGAATTCGGGCGAGGGGTCCCAGTACCGCTCCTCAACCAGTTCGACCTCAAGCTTCTTTTCCGCCAGTGTCAGGCGCACCTTGCGGCAATAGGGGGACAGGGCAAAGTGATAAAGTCGGATCATCGGATAACCTGCGTGTCACATCCCCCCTTCAATGCAGCGTCAGGGGGCGGATTTCAACAGTCCACTTATTCGAAACACGCAGCCCGGCCATCCGCCGCGATAGTTTCCGCCCCGCCGATGACCTGGCCTGTCCGCCTGCGCACGAATGGCCCCGGACTGGCGGCATCGCGCCCTTTGGGATCCGGCAGAACGGCGGCCAGACGTGCGGCCTGCGTGGCCGTCAGATCGCGCGCATCGACACCAAAGTAATGCTGTGCTGCGGCCTGCACACCGAACACGCCTTCGTCAAACTCCGCGACGTTCAGATACACTTCCAGAATGCGCTGCTTTGACCAGACAAGTTCGACCACCGGTGTCAGCGCGGCCTCCATCGCCTTGCGCAGCCAGGACCGCCCCTGCCACAGGAACACGTTCTTGACCACCTGCTGCGTGATCGTCGATGCGCCGCGATTGCCGCCCTCGTCAATCGCCGCCCGGATGGCCGCCATGTCAAACCCGCCATGCAGGCAGAAATTCGCATCCTCCGATGCCACCGCCGACCGCCCCATCACGGGCGCTATCGCATCCCAATCCACCCAGTCGCGATCAATCCCGCCCAGACGGCGGCCCTCGGACATCTGATACAGGTTCGTCGGCGGATTGATGAAGCTGAACAACAGGATCAGCAGCAGGAAAAACCCCACCACTCCGCCCAGTCCCATCCCGGCCCAGCGCAACACGCGCCGCCACAACGGGCGCGCCACACCCTTCGCCCGCGACTTGCGCTTGCGGGTCGTCTTTGGTTTGGGTGCATCCGTCCCGGTCATCGCATGTGTTCTACGTGCGCCCGCGCGCCCGTCAACCCCGGCATGAAAAAGGCCCCCGTCCCCGGGGGCCTTAGATCACTCCGCAGGCACCGCCGTGCGTTCGTCGCTCAAGGGGTGCGGCAGATGCACCAGCATCTCTTTCGGGCAGACCTGCAGGAAATTCAGCCGCTCCGATCCCCAATCCGCAAGGATGGCGCGTGCCTTCACGCTGTCGGTCTCCGCCGCGTGCTGCGCGATCAACCCGCGCAACTGCGCCTCCCAATGCGGGTGGGCAACCGCGCAGGTGACAAGGCTTTCACCGTTGATGAAATCCTCGGCCACGCCGCCCGGATCATACAAGTAAGCCATCCCCCCCGTCATGCCCGCGCCGAAGTTGGCCCCGATCCGCCCCAGGATCACCGCTACCCCGCCCGTCATGTATTCGCAGCCGTTCGACCCGCAGCCTTCAACCACCACAGACGCACCCGAATTGCGCACCGCAAAGCGCTCGCCCGCGCGCCCCGCCGCAAACAGCTGTCCCGCCGTCGCCCCGTACAGCACCGTGTTACCGATGATCGTATTCTCCGCCGCCGTCAGCGGTGACGCCATCTGCGGGCGCACCACGATCATGCCGCCTGACAGGCCCTTGCCGACATAATCGTTGGCATCGCCCATCACTTCCAGCTTCAATCCCCGCACTGCGAACGCGCCCAAGGACTGCCCCGCGCTGCCCATCAGCTTGACCGTCAGATGATCGGGCTGCAGGTTGTTGCGCATCCCGAACCGTTTCACGATATGGCTGCTGGCCCGCGTGCCAATCGTGCGATGCGTGTTGCGGACCGCATAGCTCAGCTGCATCTTCTCGCCATCCTCAAAGAACCGCGCGCCGTCCTTCACGATGTCGGCGTCCAACGTATCGGGCACCGCATTGCGTGGTTTGGACCGATCGTAGGTGATTTTCTGGCTGCCATCGACCGTGATGAGCAGCGGGTTCAGATCCAGATCATCCAGATTGGCCGCTCCCCGGCTGACCTGCGTCAGCAGATCGGCCCGCCCGATGATCTCATCAATCGACCGCGCCCCGATGCTGGCCAGCAGTTCCCGCACCTCCTGCGCATAGAAGGTGATAAGATTCACCACCTTGTCCGCCGTGCCCGTGAATTTCGCCCGCAGCGCCTCGTTCTGCGTGCAAACCCCCACCGGGCAGGTGTTGCTCTGGCACTGCCGCACCATGATGCAGCCCATTGCAATCAGCGCCGCCGTGCCGATCCCGTATTCCTCGGCCCCCATCATCGCGGCCATCACCACATCGCGCCCCGTCCGCAGGCCGCCATCCGTGCGCAGCGTCACCCGTTCGCGCAGGTTGTTCATCGCCAGCACCTGATGCGCCTCGGTCAGGCCCATCTCCCAGGGCAGGCCAGCGTATTTGATAGATGTGCCGGGGCTGGCCCCTGTGCCGCCATTATGCCCGGAAATCAGGATGATATCCGCCTTGGCCTTGGCCACGCCCGCCGCAATCGTGCCCACGCCCGACTGCGACACCAGCTTGACCGTCACCTTGGCCCGCGGGTTGATCTGCTTCAGATCATAGATCAGCTGCGCCAGATCCTCGATCGAATAGATATCATGGTGCGGCGGGGGTGAGATCAGCGTCACCCCCGGTGTCGAATGCCGCAGCCGCGCGATCAAGGCCGTGACCTTCATGCCCGGCAATTGCCCGCCTTCGCCAGGCTTTGCCCCTTGGGCAACCTTGATTTCCAATTCCTCACAGGCGTTCAGGTATTCGGCTGTCACGCCAAAGCGCCCCGATGCCACCTGCTTGATCTTGGCCGACGGGTTATCCCCGTTCGCCTCCGGCGTGAAATGTGCGGGGTCTTCGCCGCCCTCGCCACTGTCGGATTTCGCCCCGATCCGGTTCATCGCCACGTTCAGCGTCTTGTGTGCCTCTGGCCCCAAGGCCCCAAGGCTCATCCCCGGTGTGACAAACCGCTTGCGGATCGACGTGATGCTTTCCACCTCCTCGATTGGCACCGCCTTGCCCAGCGGCTTGATATCCAGCAGATCGCGGATATGGATCGGCGGGTTCGCCCGCATCGCCGCCGAATACTGCTTCCACAGATCATAGCTCGCCCTGTCGCAGGCCGATTGCAGCATGTGCATCGTCTGCGCTTCCCATGCGTGCTTTTCACCCGATCGCCGCGCCTTGTAGAACCCGCCGATGGGCAGCACATCCGCCCCCCCCAGCCAACCCTTGGCATGCACCTCTTCCAGCTTCTGTTCGATCCCGGAAACACCGATCCCCGAAATCCGGCTTTGCATACCGGGGAAGTATTCCGCCACCAGCGCACGGCTCAACCCCACCGCCTCGAAATTCAGGCCCCCGCGATAGGAGGAGACAACCGAAATCCCCATCTTCGACATGATCTTCAACAGGCCTGCATCAATCGCATCGCGATACCTGCGCGTCGCATCCGTCAGACTGCCATCGATCAGCCCCCGCGCAATCCGGTCTGCAATCGTATCCTGCGCCAGATAGGCGTTCACCGTCGTTGCACCCGACCCGATCAGTACCGCGAAGTAATGCGGGTCGATACACTCCGCCGAACGCACGTTCACCGAACAGAACGTGCGCAGGCCTTTGCGTGTCAGCCACGAATGCACCGCACTCGTCGCCAGAATCATCGGCATCGCCACCTTATCCGCGCCCTGATACTCATCCGTCAGCACCAGATGCCCCGCACCAGACCGCACCGCATCTTCCGCTTCCGCCCTGATACGCTCCAGCCCCTGCCGCAGATCGTCCAGTCCCGGCCCGACCGCGAATGTGCAATCGATGAACGCCACCTGATCCCCGAATTTCTCCACCATCACGCCGAATTCCGCATTCGCGATGAACGGGCTTTCCAGCACCAGAATTTCCGTCTGGCTGGAGTTTTCATCCAGCACGTTCTTCAAATTCCCGAACCGCGTCTTCAGGCTCATCACCCGGCCTTCGCGCAAGCTGTCAATCGGCGGGTTCGTGACCTGGGAAAAGTTCTGCCGGAAGAAATGGCTCAACGGCCGGTACACCGATGACAGCACCGCCGCGGGCGTATCATCCCCCATCGACGCGATCATTTCCTTGCCATCTTCGGCCATCGGGGCCAGAACCTGCTCCAGCTCCTCCACCGTATAGCCCGCCGCAATCTGCCGCCGCCGCAGTTCAGCCCCGCTGAACAGCGCCGTTTCCGGCACGTCGCGCAGCAGGCTGTTCAGATCGACCACCTTTTCAATCCACTCGGAATAAGGCTGCGATGCCGCCAGTTTATCCTTCATCGCCGTATCGTGATAGAGCTTGCCCTTCTCCATATCGACCGCGATCATCTGCCCCGGCCCCAGTGCGCCCTTTTCGCGGATCGTCGTCTCGTCCACCGGCACCATGCCCGCCTCCGACCCCGCAATCAGCAGCCCGTCGCCCGTCACCACATAGCGCATCGGGCGCAGGCCGTTGCGGTCCAGCCCCCCGCAAACCCAGCGCCCGTCCGTCATGGCCAGCGCCGCAGGCCCGTCCCACGGCTCCATCACCGCGTTGCAATAGGCATACATGTCCGCCCAGGCCTGCGGCATGTCCGTCGTGGCCTTTGACCACGCCTCGGGCACCAGCATTGTCTTGGCCATAGGCGCAGAACGCCCTGACCGCACCATCACCTCGAACACCGCATCCAGCGCACCCGAATCGCTCGTGCCAGCCGGGATGATCGGCTTGATATCCTCTGCCGCCTCGCCAAAGTTGTTGGATGCCATGCGAATCTCATGGCTTTTCATCCAGTTGACGTTGCCTTTCAGCGTATTGATCTCGCCGTTATGCGCCAGCATCCGGAACGGCTGTGCCAGCCACCATTGCGGGAAGGTGTTGGTGGAATAGCGCTGGTGATAGATCGCAAAGGCGCTCTCGAACCGCTCGTCCATCAGGTCCGGATAGAACACCGCCACCTGTTCGGCCAGCATCATGCCCTTGTAGATGATCGACCGGCAGGAAAGTGAACAGATGTACACACCTTGAATCTGCGCCGCCAGCGCCGCCTTTTCGATCCGGCGGCGGATGATGTACAACTCGCGTTCGAACGCTTCGGCATCAATCTCCTTGTCGCAGCGGATCAGGATCTGTTCAATCTCGGGCCGCGTCGCATTGGCCTTGTCGCCCAAGACCGACACATCCACTGGCACATGCCGCCAGCCATAGATGTAATGCCCCATGCGCAGGACTTCGGTCTCCACGATCGTGCGGCAGCGTTCCTGCGCGCCGAAATCCGTGCGCGGCAGGAAGACCTGCCCCACGGCAATCATCTTGCCCATATCTGGCTCATGCCCCGTGCGGCGCACCTGATCGTAAAAGAACTTGACCGGAATCTGCACGTGGATGCCCGCGCCATCCCCGGTCTTGCCATCCGCATCGACAGCCCCCCGGTGCCAGACGGCCTTCAGCGCGGCAATCCCGTTCTCCACCACCCGGCGGCTGGCCTTGCCGTTGATCGCCACCACCAGCCCCACCCCGCAGGACGAATGCTCATCCTCGCTCCGGTAAAGCGAGTGATCGTTCATGAACGCGCGCTTGGCTTCTTGGCGCTGTACATAATCTGCTGCAAAATCGTTGGTCATGTCACTCACTCCCGGCAGTTTCGTTCCACGTCGCCTCGAATTCGGCACGTGTCAGTCGCGCATGGTCGCCAGCAAAGGCATA
>JAAFHS010000011.1 GCA_013298485.1 Rhodobacterales bacterium | reverse complement strand
AGACCGGTGCATCCAGCCGCTCCGCCAGCCGCATTGATGCCGGGATCGCGCCGCTCAGCACCACGCCTGCACCGTTCAAAATCACCGGGAATTTCGCCTGGCTCAGCAGGTCCGCAGCCGCCTGGATCGCCTCCACCCCGCCCGCAGGCCGCTCAAACTCCACCACCGCCGGCAGGTCGATATCAATCACCTGTGTCCAGTAGTCGCGCGGCATGTTGATCTGCACGGGCGCTGACATCCGTTTCGCATTCAGAATGCAGCGGTTCAGCACCTCCGCCACGCGGGACGGATCACGCACCTCCTCCTGATAGGCCACCATATCGGCAAACAGCGCCATCTGTTCCACTTCCTGGAACCCGCCCATCCCGATGGTCTTGTTCGCCGCCTGGGGCGTCACCAGCAACAGGGGCGTGTGGTTCCAATAGGCCGTCTTCACCGCTGTCACGAAATTGGTGATCCCCGGCCCGTTCTGCGCAATCATCATGCACATGCGCCCCGTCGCACGGGTATAGCCGTCCGCCATCATCCCGCCCGATCCTTCATGCGCGCAGTCCCAGAAGGTGATCCCTGCCTTCGGAAACAGATCCGAAATCGGCATGAACGCCGATCCGATGATTCCGAAGGCATGTTCGATCCCGTGGCGCTGCAGCACCTTCACAAAGGCTTCTTCCGTGGTCATGCGCATGGGATGGCTCCTTTTCCGTTCGGCCCATTTAGCGGGCCGCCACCTTTGATGCTTAGGGCCAGACGGATGACCCCACTAAGTCCAGCCTGCAAGTGCCTTGGCAATCAGGGCGACACCTTCGGGAATGCGCGGTGCCGCGATGCTGGAATAGGCCAGGCGGTAATAATCATGCCGCACCCGTGCGGGGTCGAAAAACGCCTGCCCCGGCTCAATCAGCACCCCGGCCGCCTGCAAACGCAGGGCCAGCGCATGGGTATCCACCCCCTCCGGCGCGCGCATCCAGAAGGATGATCCGCCAAACCCGCCCTGCCCCGCGACCGTCAGGCCATGCGCACGGATCGCGTCATCCATCACGATGCGCCGCCGCTTGAACGCCTGTTTCATCCGGTTGATCAGCGCGTCATAATGCCCAAGCGACAGGAAATAGGCTGCCGTGCGCTGAATATGCCCCGGCGGATGGCGCAGAACCTGCGCACGCAGTGCCCGCGCCTCGCGGATGAAACCTTCGGGGGCCACCATGTAGCCCAACCGCAGCCCCGGAAACAGCGATTTGGAGAATGACCCCACATGGATCACCCGCCCCTCGCCATCCAGCGATTTCAGAGACGGGGCCACGGGGCGCAGAAAGCTCATCTCGAATTCGTAATCGTCTTCCACGATCAGGAAATTCCTGGCCCGCGCCTCGGCCAGCAGCCGCATCCGCCGCTCCAGCGGCATGGTCGCATTGGTCGGGCAATGGTGGCTCGCCGTGGTGAAGACCACATCCACCCCGCTGGGCAGTGCCTCGGGCGGAAGTCCGCCATCATCCACATCAACCGACATCACCTCGGCCCCGGTCTGCATCAGCATCGCGCGCAGGGGCGGATACCCTGGGTTTTCCATCGCCACCCGCCGCCCCGGCGTCAGCAGCACCTCGGCCGCCAGCCACAGCGCATTCTGCGCGCCCATCGTCAGCAGCACCTCTTCGGGGCGCGCATCGATACCCCGGCGCGGCAGGATGCCCCGCAGGATGTATTCGATCAGCAGCGGATCATCGCGTTCATAGTAATCCTGCGTCAGCGCCTCGAAATCCCGTTTGCCCAGCGCCCGCAGGGCGCATTGCCGCCAGTTGTGGTGATCAAACAAGGTGCTGTCCGCCTGCCCGTAGATAAAGGGATAGGGGAACCGCGCCCAGTCATCGGGTTTTTCCAGCCGGATGGACGTGCTGAACCGCGCGCCCGTGATCGCCGCGAAATCAACCGAGGGCGGGCTGCGCGGCACACGGCCCCGCAGATCGGGCTGCACCGGGGCGGTGTCGGAGACGAAGTATCCGGACCGGCCGCGCGCGGCCAGATAGTCGGATGACACAAGATCCGTGTAGGCCAGCGTCACCGTGATCCGGCTGATGCCCAGATGATCGGCAAGGCCGCGTGACGAAGGCAGCTTTTCGCCCGCCCGGAACCGCCCCGATACGATCCCTTCGGCGACCAGTTGCCGGATGCGCTGCTGCAACGTGCCATTGGCGGCGGGCGGCAGGAAAAAGCTTTCGACGGGGATCGCCATTCTGGACCTAACGGGGCAAGGGCACTGGCCCTAACTGATACCCTGCGCAGGTCGGGGTCAAGCGCCGGGCCGCGTCGGATGGGCAATTTGCCCACCCGTCCCGTGACCCCGAAACCTTAACAAAAGCTTAAAATGACCCCGAAAAAATATCTTAGCTCATTGATATAATTAGGAAAACCCGAAAATTGACAGCCGTCAATTTTCGGGCAATCCGTCAGGCAAACACCCGGCCCAGGGCCGCATCAATCGCATCGGTGATCTGGTCGATGTCATCCGGTGTCGCAATCAGCGCAGGCGACAGGCACAGGGTGTTGTTGAACCCCGGCACAGACCGGTTCGTGGCCCCGATGATCACGCCCTGCGCCATGCAATCGGCGACAACGGCCTGCACCTTTTTCTCATCCGCAGGCTCCTTGGTGCCCCGGTCTGCCACCAGCTCCGCCCCGCAGAAAAGCCCCTTGCCGCGCACATCGCCGATGACCTTATGCTTGTCCATCAGCCCGTGCAGGTTCGCCATCAGCCGGTCGCCCATCCGCAGCGTATTGTCCAGCAGCCCCTCATCCTCGATGATCCGCATATTCTCAATCGCCGCCGCAGGCCCGCCCGTGCAACCGCCGAACGTGCTGATGTCGCGGAAATAGCTCATCGGATCCGATGGATCATCCTTGAACATGTCGAACACGGCCTCCGTGGTCACCGTGCAGGCAATCGCTGCATAGCCGGATGCCACGCCCTTCGCCATCGTCACGAAATCGGGGCGCACGCCATAGTGCTGATAGCCGAACCACGTCCCCGTCCGCCCCACGCCGCAAACAACCTCGTCGATATGCAGCAGGATGTCGTACTTCTGGCAAATCTCCTGCACCCGCTCCCAATATCCCGCTGGTGGCACGATCACGCCGCCGCCCGCCGTCACCGGTTCCAGCACCAGACAACCGATCGTATCGGCCCCTTCGCGCAGGATCACCTCTTCAATCGCATTCGCCGCCCGCAGGCCGTAATCGGCCCCGTCCCACTGCGCGCGGTATTCCAGGCAATGGGGCACCATCACGAAACCATCCGGGAACGGGCCGTATTGCATGTTGCGCTGGAACTGCCCGCCCGCGGCAAGGTTCGCAATTGTCGTGCCGTGATAATCCCGCTCGCGGAACAGGATCTTGTTCTTCTTGCCCCCATGGTGCCGGTGCGAGATCTGGCGCACCATCTTGTAGACCTTCTCATTCGCCTCGGAACCTGAGTTGTTGTAGTAAACCCGGCTCATCCCCGGCATCTTTTCAATCAGCCGCTTGGCGAAAATCGCGCCCGGCACCGTGCCCGCAGCCCCCGCGAAATAGTTCATGCGCAGCAATTGGTCGCGCACCGCATTGGCAATGCTCTCGCGCCCATAGCCCACATTCACGGTCCAGACCGCACCTGAGACCGCATCCAGATGCTCTTTCCCCTTCGCATCCCAGACGCGCATTCCCTTGCCTTCAACGATCACGCGGGGGTCCACGGTTTCATACTGCTTGTGCTGGCTCAGGTGGTGCCACACATGTACGCGGTCCGCTTCGACCACTGCGGAGATGTCATTGGCCATACCGTCCATGGGGTGTCGTCCTTTCGGGTGCATCGCCCTGCCCGATTTGCGGGCAGTCCAGCGTGATTTGATCAATAATCATGGAATGTCGCACAACCCCTTAGGGCCAGCAAGTCACCTCTGATATATCCAGTGCAGGATTCTGTTGGTTGATTGCAGATCGCAAGAAAAGACTAGCCTTCGCGCAATTCGCCCGCCACACCTGTACCGGCGACTTGCAGCCGCTGCCTGTGAACACGACCGACTCTTCAGCCGACGCAGGACGATACCTGTGCGGCCCAACACCTGGAGGATGACATCCATGACTTCCCGTAACCTGCTGCGCGGCGCTGTCGCCGCACTTGCCCTGCTGTCGGCGGCCCCCGCCTTTGCGCAGGAAGAAATCACTGTCGGCTATTTCCTTGAATGGCCCATGCCCTTCCAGTTCGCCAAAGTGAACGGCACCTATGACGAGGCGCTGGGCGTCAAGGTCAACTGGCGCGCCTTTGATACCGGCACCGCGATGAGTGCGGCCATGGCCTCGGGCGATGTGCAAATCTCGGTCAGCCAGGGGGTACCGCCCTTCGTGAACGCGACCAGCGCAGGTCAGGATCTGCAGGTGATCGACGTCGCGGTCAGCTATGCCGAAAACGACAACTGCGTCGTGCGCACCGATCTGGAAATCACCAAGGACAACGCGTCCGAACTGGCTGGCAAGAAGGTGGCCCTGCCCGTCGGCTCCGCCGCGCATTACGGTTTCCTCAAGCAGATGGAACATTTCGGCGTGGATGTGGCCTCGATGGAAATCGTCGACATGGCCCCGCCGGATGGCGCTGCAGCCTTTGCCCAGGGCAGCCTTGACATGGTCTGCGGCTGGGGCGGCTCGCTGCGCCGGATGAAGGAACACGGCAACGTCCTGCTGACCGGGGCCGAAAAAGAGGAACTGGGTCTGCTGGTGTTTGACGTCACCTCCGCCAATGCCTCGTTCGTGGCTGAAAATCCCGACCTTGTGGCCAAGTTCCTGAAAGTCACGGCAGATGCCAATGCCGCCTGGAACGAAGGCTCTGCCCAGGCCGAAATGCTGCCTGTCATCGCACAGGATGCCGGGATGGACGAAGCCGCCACTGCCGAAACCATGGCGACCTTCGTCTTTCCGTCGGTGGAAGAGCAGATGGGTCCGAAATGGCTGGGCGGCGGTGCGCAGACCTTCATGAAAGGTGTCGCCGAGGTGTTCGTCACCGCAGGGTCGATCCCGGCCGCACTGCCGGACTATGGCCCGACCGTGAACACGGGGCCGCTTGCGGCGGCATCCGCCCTTTAACGCGATCGGGGCGGCCTGCGATGGCCGCCCCAACTCGGTGGAACACAGAATATGACCGGCCTCATCATCGACGCCCTTTCGATGCGTTTCGATCTGCCCAACGGCGGTTCAGTCCAGGCACTGCAGGATATCAATCTGACCATTCAGAAAGGCGAGCTGGTCTCGGTCCTCGGCCCGTCGGGCTGTGGCAAGACCACGCTTCTTAACATTCTTGCAGGCTTTCTGGCACCGACCTCTGGCAAGGTCTTGCTGAACGGGCATCCCGTGACCGGTCCGCATCCCGAACGCGGCATGGTTTTTCAGCAGGGCGCGCTTTTTGAATGGATGAACGTGCGCCGCAACATCGACTTCGGCCCCCGCATGAAGGGCATGGGACAATCAGACCGCGACAGGATCACCGATCATCTGCTCGCAACCGTGGGCTTGCAGGACTTCGGCGACAAGGCCGTGTATGAGTTGTCCGGCGGCATGCAGCAGCGCGTGGCGCTCGCCCGCTGCCTTGCCAACGACCCGGACGTCATCCTGATGGACGAACCCTTGGGCGCGCTTGACGCGCTGACGCGGGAAAAGATGCAAGGGTTGGTGCTGAAGCTGTGGAAAGAGACCGGCAAGACCGTGATCCTGATCACCCATTCGGTCGAAGAGGCGCTGCTTTTGGGCGAACGGCTGATCGTGATGGCCCCGCGTCCGGGGCGCATCTTCAAGGAATACAACCTGCCCTTTGCCGAACGCGGCGTGGGGGCCGACCTGCGC
This sequence comes from Rhodobacterales bacterium, assembly GCA_013298485.1. Classification (GTDB taxonomy): domain Bacteria; phylum Pseudomonadota; class Alphaproteobacteria; order Rhodobacterales; family Rhodobacteraceae; genus JAAFHS01. Next base: position 10,286 of record JAAFHS010000011.1, on the reverse strand, counting down.
GCGGTCAAGCGCAGCGATGGCTTTGCCGACACGCGTGAGGAAATCCTGACAATGATCTGGGGCATGGAGGAAGAGATCATGGGCCGCAAGGAGGGTGCCGCATGACGCTTGCCGCCCTCTACATCGGGATTTTCGTCATCGCCTGGATCGTGACCCGCGCCTTGCGCCGCCAGCGATCGGATTTCACCTCATTGAAAACCGTCACCTTCGGCGACGAGAGTGCCGTGACACCTGACCGTGTGGCCAGCGTCCTGTCGTTGCTCGCGATTTTCCTGATCTGGGGCGCCTTTACCGGATCACGCCTGACGCCGCTGCACGTGCCGGGCCCGTTCAAGGGGGATCTCAGCTTTACCTACACGGCCACCAATGCGACCGGTACCGATGATGCGGTGGTGCATCTTCTGGCGCATGACTTCGGCGCGACGGTCGAACCACCCGCCGTCACGCCCGGCGATGGCTTTGCCAAGGATGACGCGGGCACCGTTGCCGCATGGCGCTCCGTGCTTGTGAAACCCACCGCAAATGACGGCGAGGCGGCCACCATCACCGCCATCAACGGCCAACCCATCACGCCCGATGTGCCGCTGTTCATCGACAACGCCCGCATCGTACTGACCCCCAAGGGCTCGCTTAACGTGGAACCTGCCAAGGGCTGGCAGATGGAGCCGATCTGGCTGCCCGCACCCGAGGCTGTGGCCGCACGGCTTAAGGAAATCGCAACCAAAGGCTATCAGAACACCTCGCTCTGGGAACATCTGGCCGCATCCCTGCAGCGCGTGCTCGCCGGTTTCGCGCTTGGTGCCATCGTCGGCATCCCGCTTGGTTATGCGATGGGCCTTTCTGGCTGGTTTCGCGGCTGGTTCGACCCGATCGTGGAATTCATGCGCCCGGTGCCGCCTTTGGCACTGATCCCGCTGATTATCATCTGGTTCGGCATCTGGGAAACCGGCAAGATCACTTTGCTGTTTCTTGCGGCCCTCTGGATCATGGTCATCGCCGCGCGGTCGGGCGTGTCGGGTGTGCGCCTGTCGAAAATCCATGCCGCCTATTCGCTGGGTGCATCCAAATGGCAGATCCTGCGTCATGTCATCATCCCCAATTCCCTGCCCGACATCTTTACCGGTGCGCGGGTTGCCATGGGGGTCTGCTGGGGCACCGTGGTTGCCGCCGAACTGGTCGCGGCCGAAAAGGGGGCGGGTATGATGATCATTGCCGCTTCGAAATTCCAGCTGACCGATATCGTCGTGATGGGCATCATCCTGATCGGCGTGATCGGCTACAGCATCGACATCCTGATGCGCATGGCCGAGACGTGGCTGGTGCCCTGGAAAGGCCGGGGATAGACGGGCCATTCCACACCGCCGCACACAAGGGTTGTGCGCTGATGCGGGCTGGCGGGTACGCCGCCATGCGATAGGCTGACGGGAAAAGGAGAGCATTCCATGTCCTATGCCATGATCGCGGCGGCACCCGGCCCCGCCGATGTGCTGACCCGCACCGCCATCACGATCCCCACCCCGGGCGCAGGTGAGGTTCTGATCCGCCACACGGCCATCGGGGTGAATTTCATTGATGTCTATTTCCGGCAAGGCTCCTATCCCTGGCCCCAGCCGAAGAATCTGATCACCGGCAGTGAAGGTGCGGGTGTCATCGAAGGCACCGGCCCCGGTGTCGCAGGCTTCACCATCGGTCAGCGCGTTGCCTACACGAAGGCCAATGGCGCCTATGCCACCCACCGCGTCATCGCTGCGGATCAGGCTGTGGTCCTGCCCGATGACATCCCTGACGACATTGCCGCTGCCGTGATGCTCAAAGGCCTGACCGCGCACTATCTGATCCACCATTCCTATGCCGTGCAGCCCGGCGATACCGTCCTCGTCCATGCGGCGGCGGGTGGTGTCGGGTTGATCGCGGGCCAGTGGCTCGCCGCCAAGGGCATCCGCGCCATCGGCACGGCCGGCGGTGCCGCCAAGGCAGCACTGGCACAGACCAACGGCTATACTCATGTGATCGACTACCGCGCCGGTGACTTTGCCCCGCAGGTGCGCGCCCTGACCGAAGGCAGGGGCGTGCAGGCCGTCTATGACAGCGTCGGGCGCGATACGATCATGGGCTCGCTCGCATGCCTTGCCCCCTTCGGCACCCTTGTCAGCTTTGGCCAGTCCTCCGGTCCCCCCGATGATGTCCGCGTCTCCCACCTCGCCCGTGCCTCCCTGCGCCTGACACGCCCCACGCTCTTCCACCATACCGCCCAACCTGGCTGGCTCGCCCGCGCGTCCGCCGATCTGTTCGATGTCATCCGCAAGGGGCAGGTGAACATCCACATCGGCCAGACCCTGCCCCTTACCGACGCCGCAAAGGCGCATCTGGCCCTCGAATCCCGGGCGACCACCGGCTCCATGGTTCTCATCCCCTGACATCTTCCTCTCTGCAAAAATATCCCCGCCGGAGGCATGCGGGAGCGGATCCGGGCCCTTGCCCGGTCCGCGACACATAAAACCTATCCTCTGCCCCCTTCGGGCAGAGGATTCCGCATGATAAGCACCCACCACACCGGGCACTGAACGGCATACCCTTCGCCATGGCCCTGCGTTAACATCGCGCGAAAGCGGAGCATGCCATGACCGATCTCGCCACCCTGAAAACCCTTGAACAGCGCCTCCTGTGGCTTGCCTGCTGGACGATCCACAACGCGAACCACCTGCGCGACAAGGGCGAGGCGGATGTCAAGGTCGGTGGCCATCAGGCGAGTTCCGCCTCCCTCGTGTCGATCCTGACAGCACTTTACTTCCACGTCCTGCGCCCCGAAGACCGCATTGCCGTCAAGCCGCATGCCAGCCCCGTCTACCACGCCATCCAGTATCTGATGGGCCACCAGACCCGCGAAAAGCTGGAAAACTTCCGCGGGCTTGGCGGCGCGCAAAGCTATCCCTCGCGCACCAAGGATATCGACGATGTCGATTTCTCCACCGGCTCCGTCGGCCTTGGCGCCGCCATCCCGATCTTTGCCAGCCTCGTGCAGGATTACATCCACGGCCATGGCTGGGAGGCACCAAAGGGCCGGATGATCGCCCTGATCGGTGATGCCGAGCTTGACGAAGGCAATATCTATGAGGCGCTGCAGGAAGGCTGGAAGCACGATCTGCGGAATGTCTGGTGGGTCATCGACTATAACCGCCAAAGCCTGGACGGCGTGGTCCATGAGGGGCTATGGAGCCGGATCGAGGCGATCTTCGGGGCCTTTGGCTGGCGCGTGGTGCGTCTGAAATACGGGGCCCGGCAACGCGCGGCCTTTGCCGAGCCGGGTGGTGCGGCGCTGCAGACCTGGATCGACCGCTGCCCCAATGCGCTCTATTCGGCGCTGACCTTTCAAGGCGGGGCGGCTTGGCGCAAACGCCTGATGGACGACATCGGCGATCAGGGCGATGTGACAGCCCTTATGGCGCGGCGCAGTGATGATGACCTCGCCGCGCTGATGGAAAACCTTGGCGGGCACTGCATTGAAACGCTGTGTGCGCAGATGGATGCCGTGGCGGATGACACGCCGACGGTCTTTCTTGCCTATACGATCAAAGGCTGGGGCACGCCTCTTGCGGGCCACAAGGACAATCACGCGGGCCTGATGACGCCTGCGCAGTTCGACGCGTTCCGTACCCACATGGGCGTGCGCCCGGGCGCGGAATGGGCACCCCTGGCGACCATTGCCGACCCCGCCGAGATGCAGAGGTTCCTCGACAACGTGCCGTTTTTCGCCCAAGGCCGCCGCCGCTTCACCGCGCCCGAAATTGCCAGTCCCGGCCCGGTCACGCTGACCGACAAAATCCTGTCCACCCAGGCCGGTTTCGGCAAGATCATGGATGATCTGGCACGTCAGGGCGGCCCCTTGGCCGATCGCATCATCACCACCTCGCCCGATGTCACCGTCTCGACCAACCTTGGCGGCTGGGTCAACCGGCGCGGCCTGTTCGCCAGGACCCCCCGCGCCGACACCTTTCGTGATGAGCGTGTGGCATCCGCACAGAAATGGGCCTTTGGCCCGCAAGGCCAGCATATCGAGCTTGGCATCGCCGAGATGAACCTGATGCTGATGCTAGGGGCGGCGGGCCTGTCGCACAGCCTGTTTGGGCAGCGCCTGATCCCGGTGGGCACGGTCTATGACCCGTTCGTCGTGCGGGGCTTGGATGCGCTGAACTATGCCTGCTATCAGGATGCGCGGTTTCTGCTCGTGGGCACGCCGTCGGGCATCACCCTCGCGCCAGAGGGCGGCGCGCATCAATCCATCTCCACCCCGCTGATCGGCATGGCGCAGGATGGGCTTGCGGCCTTCGAGCCCGCCTATCTGGATGAACTCAACCTCATCATGGACTGGGCCTTTGGCTATCTGCAACGGGATGGCGAGGGCGACCCGAATGAACGCACATGGCTGCGCGATGAAACCGGCGGATCGGTCTATCTGCGCCTGTCGACGCGGCCCCTGGAACAGGTGCTGCGCCGCGATGACCCGGGCTTTGCCCAAGGGGTGATCGACGGGGCTTACTGGCTGCGCCCGCCCGGGCCGAACGCCGATGTCGTTATCGCCTATCAGGGCTGCGTGGCCCCCGAAGCCATCGCCGCAGCAGGCCGCATGGCGGGCGCGCGCCGCGATGTCGGCGTGCTCGCCATCACCTCTGCCGACCGTCTGAATGCGGGCTGGACGGCGGCCCAGCGGGCGCGCGCACGTGGTAACCGCCAAGCCCATAGCCTGATCGAGCGGATCATGACCGCCCTGCCCGCCCATTGCACCCTGATCACGGTCACCGACGGCCACCCGGCCACACTCGCATGGCTGGGCGGTGTCGCAGGTCATCGCACCGTGCCACTCGGCGTCGAACATTTTGGCCAGACCGGCACGATTGCCGATCTCTACCACCATTTCGGGATTGATGCCGATGCCATCGTCGCCGCCGCCGACCGCCTGTCACCGGGCGGCAGTATCTGACGTGCAAAGCCTTGTGCAAAAATGCAGAGCAGCCTCCCGCCTTTGTGCATTGCGCTGACGCAAATGCCCGATAACGTCATGCAGTCGCAGAACGCGGCCGTTTCCTTTGGAGGATTCCCATGCACAACCTGACCCTTTCCCGCCGCGGCCTGTTTGGTGGTATCGCGGGGGCCACCGCCCTTGCTGCCATCGGCGCGCCACGCCTGTCGCTGGCGCAGACAACACCGGCGGCCCCGCCCACCTTCTATGACCGCCGCGTCGGCGACATGACGATCACCACGCTGCTTGATGGATACATCCCCTTGGGCCTTGATGTGATGGTGGGCGTCGATGCGGCCGCTGCCGCCACGGATCTTACCGCCGCTTATCTGCCACCCGCAGGCCCGATTCCGACCCCGATCAACGCGTACCTCATCCGCTCGGGTGACCAGCTCACGCTGATTGACTCCGGCGCTGCTGGGGCCTTTGGGCCGACCACAGGCCGCATTGCCACGACGCTTGCAGCGATGGGTGTCGACCCAGCGGCGATCAACCGGGTCGTGCTGACGCATATGCATGCCGACCATATCGCAGGCCTGATGGCGGGCGAGGCTGCCGCATTCCCGAATGCCTCCCTGCATGTGGCCCAGACCGATCTCGCCTTCTGGACGGATGAGGCGATCGCCGCCTCGGCACCTGAGGCCGCAAAGATGATGTTCACCCTGGCGCGCGCAGTGGCCGCCGCCTATGGCGAACGCGTGACGCCGTTCGATGGCGACAATGTCGATCTTGGCGGTGGGCTGACGTCGATCGCGATGCCGGGCCATACGGTCGGCCATACCGGCTATCGGCTGTCATCAGGCGCGGATCAGCTGATCATCTGGGGCGATATCGTGCACATGCGCGCCTTGCAGTTCACAACACCCGATATCAGCATCACCTTCGACACGGATGCCGCCCTGGCTGTTGAGACGCGGAAAAAGGTCATGGCCATGCTCGCCACCGACAAGATCGCCGTCACAGGCTCGCACCTGCCGTTCCCGAGTGTGGGTCATGTCGAGGTCAAGGGCGATGCCTTTGCCTGGGTGCCGGAAGAGTGGCAGTTCCTGTAAGACGCGGCAACTTTCGACAGAAAGCCCCCACCCCGACCCGGCGCACCGCGTAGGGGATGGGGGTGGGGGCCAACGGCCAGAACCCTTAGGCCTTGTGATGCACCTCCTGCAGACCGTAGACCGGCGTGTCGATGCCCTCCATCCGCGCTTTCAGTTGCAGTGACAGGAACTGGGAATAATGCCGCGACTGGTGCAGGTTGCCGCCGTGGAACCACAGCCCCTTCTGCTGGGTCGGTTTCCACATATTGCGCTCTTCGCCCTCCCACGGCCCCGGGTCCTTGGTCGTGGCCGACCCCAGCCCCCAGCATTTGCCGACCTTATCCGCCACATCCTGCCCGATCAGATCTGCCGCCCAGCCGTTCATCGACCCGTAGCCCGTCGCATAGACGATCACATCCGCAGGCAGCCGCGTGCCATCTTCCAGCATGACCGCATCTTCTGTGATCTCGGCGACGTTGCCGTGCGCCAGCTTGATCTTGCCGTCGATGATCAACTGGCTGGCCCCCACATCAATGTAATACCCCGACCCGCGCCGCAGGTATTTCATGAACAGGCCCGAGTTATCGTCGCCCCAATCCAGCCAGAACCCGGCCTTTTCCAGCCCCGCATAAAACGCCGCATCGCGTTCCTTCATCTGGGCATACACGGGGATCTGGAATTCATGCAGGATCGCGTAAGGCAGGCTGGCAAAGATCATATCGGCCTTGTTCGTGGTCATGCCCGCCTTGACCGCCGCCTCGGAGTAAAGCCCGCCGAGTGCAAGGTCCATCAGGGTGTCCGACCGCACGATGTGGGTCGATGACCGCTGCACCATCGTGACATCGACATCGCCTTCCCAAAGCGCCGCACAGATATCATGTGCCGAATTATTCGATCCGATCACCACGGCCTTCTTGCCGCGATAGGCATCCGGGCCCGGATGGCGCGATGAATGGTGCTGATCGCCCTTGAACCGTTCCATCCCCTTGAACTTCGGCAGGTTCGCCTTGCCCGACATGCCCGTGGCCAGCACCAGCTCTTTCGGGCGCAGGGTCACCTCCTGCCCGTCGCGGTCAACGACGACCGTCCATTCGCCGCGGGCCACATCGTATTTCGCGGATTTGCAGGTACTTCGCGTCCAGTAGTTCAGCTCCATCACCTTCGTGTACATCTCCAGCCAGTCGCCGATCTTGTCCTTGGGCGCGAAGACGGGCCAGTTCGGCGGGAAGGGCAGATAGGGCAGATGGTCGTACCAGACCGGGTCATGCAGACACAGCGACTTATACCGGTTACGCCAGCTGTCGCCCGGACGCTCGTTCTTTTCCAGGATGATCGTGGGCACGCCCAATTGCCGCAGCCGGGCGCCAAGCGCGATGCCGCCCTGCCCGCCGCCGACGATCAGGACGTAAGGTTGCGTCGTATAGCCCAGCGATTTCGCCTCATCTTCGCGGCTTTCGGCCCATGTCCGTCGCGTTTTGCTGGCCCCGTGCTGCACGCCCATCGGGCGGTCGAAACCTGCAGGCTCCTCATGCCCCTTCAATTCCACCATGGAGGTCAGCAGCGTCCAGATTTCGCCCCCGCGGATGCGGATCAGGCCGTATCCGCGCGCCACTGCCGTCTCAAAGCTGATCCAGGCCGTCAGCACGCCACCGTCATCGGAGGCGACTTCGCCTTCCGCCACACGCCACCCCATCGGTTTGACGCGCAGCAAGGTCGCATCCAGCATGTCCGCGACCGCCGCCCGCCCCTCCATCGTCTTGATGTTCCAGGTGAAGGTGACAAGGTCGCGCCAGTAGCAATCTGTGGCAAACAACCCCGCCGCTGCCTTGATATCCCCGTCCGACAGGGCCGCGCCTAGGCGGTCCAGAACCTCTGTCACCTGATCCGTCGCTGTATGGTCGAGCATGCCATCCCCCCTGAAATGAAAACACACCCGGTCCTCCACCGGGTTCCGCAGGGTCAGGCTAGCGTCATTCGCGCAAAAAGTGTGAACGGTTTTTTCGGGATGCGGCGATACGCGTTACACCAGCGGCATCCGGCGCATTGCGCCGGGGTTGGCCGGATCGTGGTACTTGTTCGGCAGCCCACGATCCACCAGCAGGCGCGCGCAATAGGCAAGGCGTGCGGCATCCAGCGTGACGCCAAGGCCGGGACCATCCGGAAGACTGATGGTGTTGCCCCGCGGCGCGAAGGGGCCTTCCGTGATCACGTCAAAGGGTTGCTGGCGCAAAAGGCTCTGGTTCGGTTCGTGGATATGCGGATGTGCGGCGCAGAGGTGCAGATAGGCTGCCGTTTCCAACCCCGATCCGCCGGAATAGCACCAGAAATCCACGCCCGCGCCCTGACAGGCCGACACAAAGCGCATGGCGGCGGCAAAGCCGCCAAAGCCCGCGACATCGGACACGATGGCATCGGGCGCGCCATAGGCGACGGCCTTCGCAAGATCGGTGTTGTGCCCCGAAAACGGAATCGTGGTACGGGCGCGCAGACGTTTCATCCCCGTCCAATCCGGGGTGGGGTCTTCCCAGTTGCGCACACCTGCCTCTTCAAACGCGGGGGCAAGGGAGGTAGCAGAGGGGACAGAGAAGGCCTGATTGCTGTCGATGCGGATCATCGCATCGGGACCAAGCGCCAGTCGCAGCGCCTGCACCAGCCGGATGTTGGCACCGAGATCAGGGTCGCTGACCTTGCCTTCGAAGAAAGTAGTCCCGTGGGTTTCGCGCAAGGACAGGCAATAGTCCACCACATCCTGAATGGTGGCCTCGCCGCCCTTGCCGTCCTGCGGCAAGCGGTAGCTGAAGTAATCGGTGAAAGGGATATGGCGGCGATGGATACCACCCAGAAGGTTCGCCACCGGCTGCCCCCAGAGCTTGCCGCGCAAATCCCACAGCGCAATTTCAACCCCGCCCCAGGCCCCGCGCGTGGCATAGTCGGTGACGGAATGTGCGCCCGGCATCGACGGCAGCACACGGCGTTCCAAGCCCGCGATATCCAGCGGGTCCATGCCGATCAGCCGGTCCTTGAAAGCGTCGATGATCCGGGCCGAGGTATGGCTTGGCGCCTCGCCGATGCCCACCACGCCATCGCTGGTTTCGACCTCGACCACGCATTTGGTGAACCCGTCCAGCGCGCCGTAGGACCACAGATAGGGCGCCTCAAGTGGGATCAGGACGGGAGTTGCGCGGATCGATTTGATTTTCATGGGGCCGCTTTCAAAGCAGGTTAGCAGTCTTGGGGGTAGCCGCTGCGTTGCGATTCGTCGCGCGGATTTGCCCGGTGCGCTGTCGGCTTTTGACTGTCTTTCTGCACCAGAACGGGTCAAAGGTCAGCAAAATTGACGGCTGTCAATTTTCAAGTTTTACATTTTATATCAATATCTTAAAAAGTTATCCACAGGCTATTTTAACCTTTTGTTAAGGTTTGTGCAGAGGCCTGCTTCGCCATTTCGACCCGCTGCAGATCATCCAGCAGGTCAAGCAGGGTTTCCAGTTTTTCAGGGCCGTAAGCCGTGGCCAGCCGGGCAAAGACGGCGCGGCTGGCCTCTGCATGATCGCGGATCACGCGCCCGCCCGCCGCCGTGATCGTAACCACCGCCTTGCGCCGGTCCGCATCCGGCGTGGCGCGCGTGACCAGGCCTTCGTCCGCCATCGCGCGAATGATGCGGGTGAGGCTGGGCAGCAGCAGCACCGCCGCCTGCGCCAGTTCGGTCAGCGGCAGTGGCCCGCGTTCATCCAGCACGCGCAGCACGCGCCATTTCTGTTCGTTCACGCCGGAGGCCGCCAGCATCTCGCGGATCGGGCCCATCACGGTTTCACGCGCGCGCAGCAGCGCGATCGGCAGGGAGCGTTGCGTCTGGCGCAGGGGGGGTGCTGGATCGTCGGTCATGGCAGATTCATGAAGGGTCCGGGGGGCAGCGCCGCGGAGAAAAAGGCATCTCGGCTGCACATGGTGCCTTTGAAACCGTCTGATGGGCCTTCCTGTGGAAGGACCATCGGTTTCATTGCCCATAAGGCGGGACGCCGTTGGGCAAGGGGTGTGGGGCCACAGACCGTTCGTATCCAATCTGCCCGCGACTGCCTGGGCTGGCGCGGTTTCGCGCCTGCCGGGGGGTGATGAGCGATCAGAAATCGTCCAGTGGACGATTTCCGCGAAGAACGCCCGGCCCGTGGCCGGGCCGGGTGGCAGTCGCGGGCAGATTTGTCGCGGGACAAATCTGCCAAGATCAACATTACGTTCGG
>JAAFHS010000109.1 GCA_013298485.1 Rhodobacterales bacterium | reverse complement strand
GCCTTGCGCGCGGCCTTGATCATCAGGTTGAGGTTGGCACTGCCTTGCATCCGCATCGCTCCGCTGTCGGTCAGTGCGGTGCATTACACGGCAGGGGCGGGGAAGGAAAGGGACCGGGGCGGCAAAACCGGGAATGGCCCTTGCAGCCGCGCGTTTCCTGCCCATGATCGGGGTGCAAAAGGGGAGATGCCCATGGCCACTGAAACCGCCGCCGTCGATCTGCAGTCCATCGTCATCCTGCTGGGGGCCGCGGTCATCGCTGTGCCGGTGTTCAAGCGGATCAAGCTGGGGTCGGTGCTGGGCTATCTGGCGGCGGGCCTCGTGATCGGGCCGTTCGGGCTGGCGCTGTTCAGCGACCCGATGACGATCCTGCATGTGGCCGAACTGGGTGTCGTGATGTTTCTGTTCATCATCGGGCTGGAGATGGAGCCCAAGCGCCTGTGGTCGATGCGGCGGGATATCTTCGGGATGGGGCTGGCGCAGCTGGCCCTCGGCATGGGGCTCCTCAGCCTTGTCGGCATGGCGCTGGGCTATGATGCGGTGCCGTCGATGATTGCAGGCACGGGGTTCGTGCTGACCTCGACCGCCATCGTGATGCAGATGCTGCAGGAACGCGGCGATATCTCGACCCCCAGGGGCCAGCGGATCGTGGCCATCCTGCTGCTGGAGGATCTGGCGATTGTGCCCTTGCTGGCGCTGGTGGCCTTTCTGGCCCCCGGCGGGGCCGCGCTGACGATGGGGGAGCGCGCGCGGGATGTGGGCATCGGGCTGGGGGCCATCGGCGTGCTGGTAGTGGCGGGGCTTTATCTGCTGAACCCGATGTTCCGGCTGCTGGCGGCGGCGCGCGCGCGCGAGGTGATGACGGCGGCAGCGCTGCTGGTGGTGCTGGGCGCGGCGCTCTGGATGCAACTGGGCGGGCTGTCGACGGCGATGGGCGCGTTTCTGGCGGGCGTGCTGCTGTCGGAATCGAGTTTCCGCCATCAGCTGGAAGCGGATGTGGAGCCGTTCCGGGGGCTGCTGCTGGGCCTGTTCTTTCTGGCCGTCGGCATGGCGGTGGATGTGTCGATCATCGCCGAGAACTGGCGGCTGGTGGCGATATCGGTGGCCGCCCTGATGGGGCTGAAGGCGCTGGCGATCTACGGGATCGCGCGGACCTTCGGCGCCGCGCACCGCGAGGCGGTGGAGCGGATGGTGCTGATGGCGCAGGGCGGCGAGTTTGCCTTTGTGCTCTATTCCGCGGCCTTGTCGGTGGGGCTGATCGACGGGCAGGCGAATGCGATCCTGACGGCGATCATCATCATCTCGATGGTGCTGACACCGCTCTTCGTGCTGATCCATGACCGGCTGATGCCCGCTGCGGTGGCATCGGAGGAGGGGATGGAGGCCCCCGACGGCGCGCGGGCATCGGTGCTGCTGATCGGGTTCGGGCGGTTCGGGCAGATCGTCAGCCAAAGCCTGCTGTCACGACGCTGTTCGATCACGATCATCGACACGGATGCCGAGGCCATCCGCGCGGCCGAGGCGTTCGGATTCAAGATCTATTACGGCGACGGCACGCGGCTGGATATCCTGAAGGCGGCGGGTGCGGCCGAGGCGCGGATGGTGGTGATCGCGACGGACAAGGCGGCGGTGACAACGCGGATCGCGCATCTGCTGCGCGACACGTTTCCGGATACACAGGTGCTGGCGCGCGCCTTTGACCGTGCCCATGCGATTGAACTGGTGAAGATGGGGGTGGATCATCAGATCCGCGAGACGTTCGAATCGGCGCTGGCTTTGGGGCGCGAGGCCCTGGTGTTGCTGGACGTGCCGCTGGACGCGGCAGAGGAGACGATTGCCGATGTGCGCAGGCGCGACCGCGAGCGGTTCGCGCTGCAGACCGCGGGGGACATCTATTCGGGGGCGAGCCTTTTGATCGGAAACGCGCAGGATCAGGCCAGCGGGCGGTGAGCCGAACACTTCGGGACTGAGGTTTTCAGGTGTGGCGGGCGGCGGATCGGGGCAAAATTGACGGCTGTCAATTTACATGTATTTTCCATAATTATCAATGTTTTATAGAGTTATCCACAGGGTCGCGTTAACGCATTTGAAACATTGCGTGATCGCGGGGGGCACCCTTAGCACTCGCGCGCTATGCACCATCCGCATCGCGATGGCCCGTGACGGAAAAGATCATCTGAAGCAGGCAGCGTGCAAGACGGCCGCTGCGCCCCGGCCAGGCGATGTTTCAAAGGCCTGAACCTTGCCCGATGGATCACCTTGCGGGACAAGTCTTTAGAAAAACATCCGGAAACCGACTGTCGTCAATCCCCGGACAATCCCCTAACGCCGCCGGTCGCGCCGCGCGCTCATCGGCTGGAACGCCACACCCACATGCGCCTCGCAATAGGGTTTGCCCGGCTGTGAGGGCAGCCCGCAGAACCAGAAGTCATCCGTCGCGGGATCACCGATCGGCCATTTGCAGGTGCGTTCCGTCAGTTCCATCAGCGTCAGGCGTTTGGCGCGCTTTTCCACCTCGCGCACGGAGGCGAGCGCCTCGGGGCTGATCTCATTCGCGGCAGGCTGCGGCGGCAGCGGCTGGCCCGCAGGGATGATCGCCTTGCGCACCGGCAGGGCGGTGACCGTCGCACCACCGGGGGGCGGGGCAGGGCGCTCCACCGGGCGTTCGGCCGCGCGCGGGGCCAGCGGTTCGACCACACGGGGGGCCGGATCGGGCTTGGCTGCCACGACAGGCACCTCCACCTCATCCTCGTCCTTGCCGCCCACGCGGTTGGACAGGCCAAGGCGATGCACCTTGCCGATCACCGCATTGCGCGTGACCCCGCCAAGTTCCTTGGCGATCTGGCTGGCCGACTGGCCTTCGCCCCACATTTTCTTCAGCGTCTCGACCCGTTCATCGGTCCAGGACATGGCCTTGCTCCGGCTTTTCTGGGAATTTCGCATATCTTACCCGCAGGCGCAGGCCGCCACAAGCGATTGCACGCAGCCGCCCCCGAAAACCACCCGCGAAAACAGGCTGAGGTGCCCTTCAGCCCAGATCCTTCAAGGCGAGCAGGGCCGCCCCGATGCCATAGCCGATCCATATCTGCACGGCGACCACGCCCAGAACCGGATGGCGGCGATGGGCCATGACGGCGGCGAGACTGACACCCGCCAGAACCAGATGGCCCAGCATCACAAAGCCAACGACCGCCAGGTAATCCACCGCCTGTTGCGTGATCTCCATCCAGATCTGCGTCATCACCCGCAGTGCAAAGCCCAGCGGGATCAGCAGCATGCCGAGCATGAGCCGCGCCGCGAAGCCCGGCTTCTGCGGGCCGGTGCGCACGGTCGCCGCGCGCGGATCGGTGATGAACAGCCGCTGATGCGGCGCATCAATCTCACGCAGTGTCATCTCGCTTTCATCCTCGCGCGGGTGGGTGAAACTTTCCTGTGCCAGTATCCCGTGCCGCAGAAATCTGTTGGACATTTGGCACCTCTGTGGTTATCGCAAGGCATGGTGATGATCCGCATCTCTTTCCTGCCGATCCGACGCCGACGCGCCTGATGCGTCCGGCGGCCTTCGCCGTCACATCTCCCCCTGTCATTGACCTGCAGCCGCCCTGCCGTTACGGCTTGGCCTTTCCCGACCCGAGGCTTCCCCATGATCACTGCCGTCCTGCCCACCTACAATCGCGCACACCTCGCCTTCACCCATGGCGCAGGCTCCTGGCTGACGGCCGAAGATGGCCGCCGCTACCTTGATCTGGGGGCCGGGATCGCGGTCAATGCGCTGGGCCACGCGCATCCGGCACTGGTGCAGGTGATCACGGAACAGGCGGCCAAACTCTGGCATGTCTCCAACATCTACCGCATCCCCGAACAGGAACGGCTGGCGGCGATGCTGGTGGACCTGACCTTTGCCGATACCGTCTTTTTCACCAATTCAGGGACCGAAGCCTGCGAGCTTGCGGTCAAGATGACCCGCAAATACTGGACGGAAAAGGGCGATCCACGGACCCAGATCATCACCTTTGCTGGCAGCTTTCATGGCCGCTCCACCGCCGCGATCGCGGCCTCGGGCGCGGAAAAGATGGTCAAGGGCTTCGGCCCGCTGATGCCCGGCTTTACCCATCTCGATTGGGCCGATCACGATGCGGTCCGTGCCGCGATTACTGATAAGACCGCCGCCGTCCTGATCGAACCGATCCAGGGCGAAGGGGGTATCCGCGTGGTGCCGGACCCGTGCCTGAAAGGCTTGCGTGATCTCTGCGATGCCACGGGTGCGCTCCTGATCTTTGATGAGGTGCAATGTGGCATGGGCCGGTCGGGCAAGTTGTTCGCCCATGAATGGTCGGGCATCACCCCCGATATCATGATGGTCGCCAAGGGCATCGGCGGCGGCTTTCCCCTGGGCGCTGTGCTCGCCACCGAAAACGCGGCCCTTGGCATGACGGTCGGCACCCATGGCTCCACCTATGGCGGCAACCCGCTTGGCTGCGCGGTCGGGGCCAAAGTCACCGAAATCATCGCCGATGACGCGTTCCTGGCGGAGGTCAGCCGCAAGGGCGCGCGCTTCCGGCAGGGTCTGGAGTCCCTCGTCGCCCGCCATCCCAAGGTCTTCGCAGAGGTGCGCGGCCAGGGCCTGATCCTCGGCCTGAAATGTGTCGCGACCAATACCGATGTCGTCAAGGCGGGCTATGCCGCAGGCGTATTGACCGTCGCCGCTGCCGATAACGTCATCCGCCTTTTGCCCGCGCTGAACATTCCCGACGAGGACATCGACACTGCCCTGCAGAAACTCGACGCCGCGGCGACCGCAGTCGGCCATGGCTGATCTGCACATCTTCCTTTCTGCACAAATATCCCACGGGGGGTCCGGGGGGTGTGAAACCCCCCGGCGCTCTCAGAAAAGAGACCGATCTTGACCCATTTCCTCGACATCCACAAAACCGCAGCCGCCGATCTGCGCGCCATGATCGACACTGCCCATGCGATGAAGACCGCCCGCAACGGCCGCCCCAAGGGTATGCCCGATGATGTGCAGCCCCTCGCCGGTCACATGGTCGCGCTGATCTTCGAAAAACCCTCCACCCGCACGCGTGTGTCTTTTGATGTCGGCGTCCGGCAAATGGGCGGGCAGACCATGGTGCTGTCGGGCAAGGAAATGCAGCTGGGCCATGGCGAGACGATTGCCGACACCGCCCGCGTGCTGTCGCGCTATGTCGATCTCATCATGATCCGCACGTTTGAAGAGGCGACGCTGCTCGAGATGGCCGAACACGCCACCGTGCCGGTGATCAATGGCCTGACCAACCGCACCCATCCCTGCCAGATCATGGCCGATGTGATGACGTATGAGGAACATCGCGGGCCGATTGCGGGCAAAAAAGTGGTCTGGGCGGGCGACGGCAACAATGTCTGCGGCTCTTTCCTGCATGCCGCAGGCCAGTTCGGCTTTGATTTCACCTTCACCGGCCCCGAAACGCTGGACCCCGAGCCCGCCTTCGTGGGCTTTGCCCGCGAACAGGGCGTCCGTGTGCACATCGAACGCGATCCGGCAGTGGCGGTGCAGGGTGCGGACCTTGTGGTCACCGATACCTGGGTTTCCATGCATGATCCCGAAAGCGCGAAAGAACGCCGCCACAACCAGCTGCGCGGCTATCAGGTGAACGAGGCGCTGATGGCGCAGGCGAAACCCGACGCCCTTTTCATGCATTGCCTGCCCGCGCACAGGAATGACGAGGCGACAAGTGCCGTGATGGACGGCCCGCATTCGGTGATCTTCGACGAGGCCGAAAACCGCCTGCATGCGCAAAAGGCGATCATGCGCTGGTGCCTGGGGGTGTGACGATCCCCCTTGCCACTGTCGGCAAAATCGAAACACTGCAGCGAAGATTTCAGGATAGGGATATGGCATGGCCACCACCGCCAAGAAGACCGTCACCGCAGCGCCCCCCGAAAACCTGACCGCGCTTGCGGATCGCTACGGCTCTGACAAAGGCTCCACCAAGCACCGCTATACCGAACTTTACCACATGCTGTTTCACCCCTACCGCAAGCTGCCCATCACGTTCCTGGAAATGGGTCTGCTGATCGGCGGGCCGGAACATGGCGCATCGGCGGACCGGGAAACCAAGGATCTGCCCTCGATCCGCATGTGGCTCGAATTTTTTCCCAAGGCAAAGATCATCGGTCTCGATGTGTCGGATTTTGCGTGGTTCACCCATGACCGCTTCACCTTTCACCGCTGCGACATGGACGACCGCGCCAATATCGATGCGGCGGCAGCGGCGATGCCCGCGCTTGATATCATCATCGACGATGCGAGCCACGCCTCGCACCACCAGCAGAACGGGTTTCTGTCGCTATGGCCGAAACTCGCCCCGGGCGGGCTTTACATCATCGAAGACCTGCGCTGGCAGCCCGAGGCCTATGAAAAGCCGGGGCTGACGAAAACCGCCGATCTGTTCCGCAGCTTTTCCGAAAAGCGACAGTTCAGCCATAGTGACCCCGCAACCGAGGCGGCGTTCAACGTGCTGGGGGATCAGATTTCGGGCTGTTTCCTGTTCCAGGTGCGTTATGACAAGGCGCGCAAGGATCAGGTTGCGGTCATTCACAAACGCTGACACAACCGGGTGCCGGACACCTGAAAGGTCGCGACATGTATCCCTATATCATCCCGCCGATGGACCGCACGCTGGGTGCGCTGTCGGGTATTCTTGCCAAGGCCGATGCGCATTGCGCGGCAAAGACCATCAAGCCCGAGGCGCTGCTGACCTTCCGGCTTTTTCCCGACATGCTGCCCTTCACCCGGCAAGTGCAGCTGGCCTGCGATTTCGCCGCGCGGGCGGCGGCGCGTCTGGCGGGGGCGGAGCCGCAGAATTTCCCCGATACCGAAACCACCTTCGCCGAACTGCAGGCGCGCATCACCGCGGCCCGCGCCTATATGGCCACCTTTGCCGCCAGCGCCTATGACGGGGCCGAAACCCGGCCCGTGACCATCAAGATGCGCGGGCAGGATGTGACGATGCCGGGGATGGCGTATCTGACGCTTTATTCCCTGCCACAGTTCCATTTCCATGCGACGACGGCCTATAACATCCTGCGCCACAACGGGGTTGAGATCGGCAAGGCCGACTATATGGGGGCCTGAGGTGACCACGGCCCTTCTGCTGATCGACGTGCAGGCGGGCATGGCCCACCGCACCGCCCAGGGCCGCCCCCGTGCCAACCCGCAGGCCGAGGATCAGATCGCAGCCCTGCTCGCACTGTTTCGCGCGCAGGGCCTGCCTGTCGTGCATGTGCATCACGATGATCCGGACCCCGCATCCGATTTCCACCCCGGCACGCCCGGCCATGCGCCGATGCCCTGTGCCGTTCCGGCACCCGGCGAGGCGGTGTTGCACAAGACCGGATCATCCGCCTTTGCGGGCACCGGGCTGGATGCCCACCTGCGCCGCATCGGGGTGCAGCACATCGTCGTTGCGGGCGCGGT
>JAAFHS010000108.1 GCA_013298485.1 Rhodobacterales bacterium | reverse complement strand
AGACATCAGTGCCGTCAAACATCAGCGCGCCATCGTCGATGTCATAAAGCCGCGACAGACACCGCGCGAGCGTGGATTTCCCGCAGCCGGATTCGCCCACCAGTCCCAGCGTTTCCCCGGATTGGATCGACAGCGACACCCCATCCACCGCATGCAGCACCCGCCGCCCCTGTGCCGACAGGCGTGTGCCGATCCGGAACCGCTTTGACACGCCCTTGATTTCATAAAGTACAGTCATGGGGTTGCTGCCAGAAAACAGGCCGTCGCATGATCGGTGCCCGTCAGCGCGGGTTTTGCCCCGCAGGCCTCAACCCTTTGCGGGCAGCGCGGGCCGAAGGAACAGCCCGCAGGCAGGTGCAACAGCGATGGCGGCGCACCTGAAATCGTGCGCAGCCGGTGCGGGCGCGGCCCGTCCAGCGGCGGGATCGAATCCAGCAGGGCACGGGTATAGGGGTGGCGGGGCCCTGCCAGGATCGCGGCCCTGGTGCTGCGCTCCACAATACGGCCCGCATACATCACCATGATCCGATCCGCGAGTTCCGCCATCACCCCCAGATCATGCGTGATGAACACGATCGCCGATCCATGCGTCTTTTGCAGTTTGCGCAGCAGATCAAGGATCTGCGCCTGCACCGTCACATCCAGTGCCGTCGTCGGCTCGTCCGCGACCAGCAGGGCGGGGTTGCATGACAGGGCCATCGCAATCACCGCCCGCTGTCGCATCCCGCCTGACAACTGATGCGGATAGCGGTGTGCCGCCTCTTCGGGTTTGGGGATGTTCACTTCGGCCAGCAGGGCCACGGCCTTGTCCCAGGCCGCCCGTCTGCTGATCGTCTGATGCGCCCGGATCTGTTCGACGATCTGCCAGCCGATGGTATAAACCGGGGTCAAGGCCGTCATCGGGTCCTGAAAGATCATCGCGATCTCGCGACCGCGCAGATCGCGCATCTCGCGCGCGGGCATCCCCACCAGTTCGCGCCCCCGGTACTGGATCGACCCTGTGATGATCGCGTTCGGATCGGTGATAAGCCCCATCACCGCCAGCAGCGTCACGGTCTTGCCCGACCCGGATTCGCCCGCGATGCCCAGAACCTCGCCTTCACGGACATCGAACGTGACGCCGTCAATCGCCTGCACCAGGCCCTGTTCCGTCCGGAACGATACTTTCAGATCGCGCACCTGCAGGATCATGCCGTGCGCACCCGCGGATCGAGAAGGATGTAGACGACATCGACAATCGCATTCGCCACGACGACAAAGAAGGATGCATAAAGCACCGTCGTCATGATGATCGGCAGATCAAGGTTCTGCAGCGCATCGAAGGTCAGCTTGCCAACCCCCTGCAGGCCGAACACGACCTCGGTCAGCAGGGCCGATCCGCCGACCAGCGCCCCGAAATCAAGGCCGAACAGCGTGACGAAACTGATCAGCGAGGTGCGCAAGGCATGGCGCAGCAGGATACGGGTTTCGGACAGGCCCTTGGCCCGCGCGGTGCGGATGTAATCTTCCTGCAGCGCCTCGGTGATGGAGGCGCGCAGGACACGGCCATAAAGCCCGATATACAGGATCGACAGGGTGAACCACGGGATCACCAGCGTCAGGAACCAGCCCTTCGGATCTTCGGACAGCGGTTTGTACCCCAGGGGCGGCACCCACGAGAACAGCCATGTGTCATGATAGCGGCTTTGTGTAACCAGGTTCATCACCTCGCCCAGCCAGTAGACCGGCATGGAGATGCCGATCAGGCCAAGGATCATCAGGATCTTGTCGATCCAGGTATCGCGGTAGGCCGCAGCCAAGACGCCGATGATCAGGCTGAAGATGATCCACAGGACCGCCGCCCCAAGGACCAGCGACAGTGTGACGGGGATCGTGTCCAATACCGCTGGCACAACCTCCCATCCGCGATTGACGAAGGATGTCAGGTCCCCGGTGATGAAGATCTTTTTCATCATGGTCAGGTACTGGATATAGAACGGCTGATCGAAGCCAAAGCTGATGCGCACCGCCTCCAACACCTCAGGCGAGGCGTTGCGCCCTGCGATGCGCGCGGCGGGGTCAACGCCCGGTGTGCCGAAAAAGATCAGGAACACCAGCAGGCTGATGCCGACCATGACGAAGACCATTTGTCCCAGCCGCTGAAGAACCGCGTAAATCATCCGCTGCGCCCCAGTTTGATCTTGGATTTCGGATCAAGCGCGTCGCGCAAGCCATCGCCGAACACATTCAACGACAGGACAGATGCCACGATCATCAATCCCGGTGCCAACGCCACAACGGGCCGGGTGTAAAGCAGCCCCTGCCCGTCCTGAATGATCGTACCCCAACTGGCATCGGGGGGCTGCACGCCGATGGACAGGAACGACAGCGCGGATTCGGTCAGCATGTTCAGCGCCATCATGATCGGGACGAAGACGATCAGTGTTGTGGTGATGTTCGGCAGAATGTCCTTGCGCATGATACGGCTGCTGGGTGCGCCAAGCCCGATGGCAGCCATCACGAAATCGCTGTTGCGCAGGGCCATGACCTGTCCGCGAATGGGCCTTGCGACGTAGGGAATGTAAATCAGCCCGATGATGAAGATGGGCAGCCACAGCGAGCCGGATTCGATCACGATAGGCCCGATGGTGATGCTTTGGGTGATCATCACGACAGACAGCGAAATCGCCAGCAGATAGACGGGAAAGGCCCAAAGGACATCAAGGATGCGCGACAGGACCATGTCGATGACGCCGCCGAAAAAGCCCGCAGTCACGCCGAACAGGGTGGCAAAGGTCAGCGTAAAGATGGTGGCCGCCCCCGCGATCAGGAACGAATTCAGACCGCCGTAAAGCAGCCGGGCCATCACATCGCGGCCCTGATTGTCAGCGCCCAGAAAATAGTTCCCCAGGCTCCATGTCGGCCCGATGGGGGTATAGCCCAGCGCCAGCCCTTCAGTCGGCAGTTCCATCACCGGGCGTTCCTGCCCGTCGATGATGATGGTCGCATTCAGCGTTGATTTGAACGGCTCCACCCCCGCCCAATGCGCATAGACCGGGGCCAGAAGACACATCAGGACAATCAGCAGGAAGGCGGCCAATGCAGCCAGTGCCGCGCGGTCGCGCATCAGGCGGCGAAATGCCGTGGCCCATGGGCCACGGCATTGGTTCGCAACGTCGGTTGACAGAACGGTCATGCCCGGGGCCGGATCACTGCACCCACGATTGCGAGACCATCCAGTAGAACTGCGAGTTGAACTGGAAATTCCCCACCCGCTTCGAGACGAAGTCGATCCGCTTTGGCGTGAACAGGGCGGCCATCGGCGCCTTGTCGGTCACCATCCGGTCAATCTCGACCCACATCGCATTGGCAGCCGCAGGATCGCTCACACCCAGCAGCATCGCCTCATCCATCTTGGCCTGAATTTCCGGATCACAGAAACCCGCGATGTTGATCGAACTGTCAGAACCGGGGGTAAAGCTGGAGCAGCCGAACAGGATGTTCAGGAAATCGGACGCTGCGGGGTAATCCTGATACCACTGCGTGATCGAGATCTGCACGTTGTTGTTGGTGTTCTGGATGTAGGTGAACTGGATATTCGGCGAAATCGGCTTCACTTCCGCCACATAGCCGATGTCGGTCAGCACCGATTGCATATAGGTGCCGATGGCCTTGGACACAGTCGTATCCTCGGCG
The DNA here is from genome assembly GCA_013298485.1 of Rhodobacterales bacterium. GTDB lineage: Bacteria > Pseudomonadota > Alphaproteobacteria > Rhodobacterales > Rhodobacteraceae > JAAFHS01. Next base: position 3,816 of record JAAFHS010000108.1, on the reverse strand, counting down.
ATGATCGTCACCGTCTGGCCTGCCGTGCCCGATTCCTGCACCAGCGCGCGCGCCTTCTCTAGGTCGGGTGCCGACCATGCCGTGCCCGGATCGACCGTGTAAGGGCAGTAGGGTTCATGCCCCGGAAAGCCCGGCGGCAGAACCTGACAGACGGGCGACGCCAGAACCGGACCGCCGAACAGGTTGACCAGCGTATTGCGGTCAAGGGCGAAGTTCACCGCCTGCCGCGCCAGCACATTGTCAAAGGGCGGAATGTTGGTGTTCATCGGCGCATACCACCACGCGGTCAGCGGCGTGATATAGACCTCATCCTTGTAGGTCGTCCCAATCTCGCCCAGACGGTCGGTCGGGGGTTGATCGAACATCCAGTCCGCCTCGCCGTTCTGCACTGCCGTCACCTGCGCCTCGTCCGTCAGGCCGAAGTCGTACTGGATCACGTCTGGATAGCCATCGGGTTGCGCATCCTCGCTCCACACTTTGAAATGGGGATTGCGGCTCATCGTCATGCCGGTGTTCGGGTCATAGGCCGAGATATAATAGGCCCCCGTGCCGGGGATGGGTGCGGTGCCCACATCGCTGGCGGGCGTATCTGCTGGCAGGATCGCCGCATGTGGCAGGGCCAGCTTGTCAAAGAATTCGGCATCGGGCCGCGTCAGGTTGATGGTCACCGTTCCCGCCGCCTCATCCCCGATCACCCCGCCTTCCAGCGTACAGGTCGCAGGTTCCGCAAGGCAGGCATCCGCCCCCACGATCACCGAATAGAACCCGCCCGCCGTCGGGCTGGACACTTTGAAGATGCGCTGGAATGACGCCACCACATCCTTGACGCCCAGTTCCTGCCCGTTCGAGAACATGATGCCTTTGCGGATCCTGAACGTGTAGGTCTTGCCGTCATTCGTGACCTCGGGCATCGCTTCGGCGATATCGGGCACTTTTTCAAAGCCCTCGGCCCCTGCTGCCTTTTTGAACGCGATCAGCCCGTCATACATGCCCTGATAAATCTGCCAATATTGCAGCGTGTAGTTGATATGCGGATCAACCGTCCCCGCCGCCGACCGCGCCACAAGGCGCATCGTGCCACCGCGGTGCTCTTCCAGATATTCCGCATGAACCGGCGTCAGGCCCAGCGTCAGCAAACCCGCCGCGACCGTCGCCATCAGAAGTTTTTTCATTTCAGTCTCCCCATTGTCATCTTTTTTTAGTCGTTCTGGTTCAGAAACCCGCCGACGACGCCCATGCAGAAATGCTTTTCCTCGACATGCGGCATGTGGCTGCTGTTCTCAAAGATCACCCAGGTCGCCCCCTTGATATGATCCTTGTAGGGCTGCACGCAGGCTGGCGTCGCCTCGTCATGGCGGCCCGAAATCACCAGCGTGGGCACGTCGATCTTGTGCAATTCGGGAATGATATCCCAGTGTTTCAGGGTGCCCACCACGAAGAATTCGTTGGGGCCGTTCATCGTATGATAGACGGTCGGATTGCGCGCGACCTGTTCGAACGTCGCCGTCACCTCGGGCGGGAAAGGCACCACCCGGCAGACATGGCGTTCATAGACCCACATGGTGGCCGCCTGATAATCAGGATGGGCGTAATCACCCGCAGCCTCGTACTTATTCAGCGTGTCCTGAATATGCTGCGGCATCAGGGACCGCTGGCGCATCGCCTCGGATGTCCACAGCGCCATGGAGGCGGGCGAATTGGCGATGGTCAGGGATTTCAGGCCCCTTGGCCGCCGCGTGCCGTATTCCGCACCCAGCATGCCGCCCCAGGATTGCCCCAGCACATGGAACCCCGCCCGCTGGCCCAGATGATCGACCAGGTTTTCCAGCTCATCCACGAACAGTTGCGGGGTCCAGAAATCAGCCCCCTTGTCCGGCAGCAGGGTGGAATTGCCGCAGCCCAGCTGGTCATAGTGCACCACTGCCCGGCCGTCCGCCGCCAGATGCCCGTAGCTGTCGACATAGTTATGCGCCGCGCCCGGGCCGCCATGCAGAATGAAGATCGGGGCCTTGCCGGACCCCAGATCACCCGTCACCCGGTACCAGGTTTCATACCCCCGAAACGGGGCGCGCCCTTCGACCGATGTCATGCCTGCCGTCATCACGTCACCCCCCAAGCGGTCTTGCACAATCAGCCCCAACACCCGGCCCGTCGGCAAGCAGCTCCTAAACATGCGGCGATTCTGAACAATCCGGCAAGAGTGCATTTGCGCGATATCTGGGCGGATACAGCCCGCAGGTTGCAAGCCTGCATATTTCTTGTGCGGCATATGCGCCTATAGCGTCGGGGTTTGCCACCGATGTGATTCACGTGGACGGCAAACTGCTTCATTCAAACACACAGCGCGGAAAGTAAAAGCTGACGACCCAGTTCGGCATGTCCACAATCTCGGATATCCGCAGATCGCCGCAGGTCGATACCAGCATATAGGCGTCCACCGCCGACAGGCCGCGCGTGGCACAGAGAAGGTCGATCATCCCTGACACCGCATCGCGCGCGCCGCTCATCAGATCCGGCCCGATGCCCGTCGTCACCTCATACCCTTTGGCATCCAGATGGCGTGTCACGGGGCCGGGCGTCGTGAAACGCGGCGTCTTCAGATGCGCGCCTTTCACCAGGTCAATCGTCAGCACCACATCCATCGGGCTTTCAATCGCCGTCCCGCAAACCTCGCCGTCGCCCTGGGCTGCATGCGTGTCACCCACGCTGAACAGCGCGCCCTCCACCTCGACCGGCAGATACAGCGTGGTGCCCGCCGCCAGATCGCGGATGTCCAGATTGCCCCCCACCCGCCGGGGCGGGACGACCGAATGCAGGCCCGCCTCGGCCGGCGCGTTACCGATGGTGCCCGCGAATGGCTTCAGCGGCACGCGCGCATGCGTGCCGAACAGCGCCGGTGCAAGGCTGCCGGGGTCATAAGTCCAGATGTGCAGCGCCGGATCAGGGAACTGATCCGCCAGCAGCCCGAAGCCCGGAATATTCGCGGTCCACCCCCAGCCCGATGGCGCGAAACTGTCGATCGTGATCTTCAGCGCATCGCCGGGTGCGGCACCTTCCACATAGATTGGCCCTGACACCGGATTGACCTTGCCGAAATCAAGGGCGGTCACCGCCGCCACGGTCGAGGCCTTGCTGAACTGCCCCGCCGAGGAATCAAGGCAATGGAACAGGATCGTTGCACCCGGTTCTGCCCGCTGCGCCGGTGCGCGCGCATTGTCCCAGCCGAAATGATGCTGTGCCGCGTGAATGGTATAGTTGCAGTCCTTGCACATCGCGTTTTCTTTCGTTGACCCCGTTGGGCCGGATCATACGCGACGTCGCGGCCAATGGAACAGCCGACATGAAAGCAGTCAGGCATCGCCGCCCTCAGCGCCTTTGGGTCGTGCCCGTATCAATCCGGAAGATCAGGATGTCGTCGCGCCGCTCCAGCGTGCCGTCCATGACCACGGGAACAGCCGTCATGTCATAGAGTACATCTGGCATCGGCCCGCCATCTTCGTCCGCCAGCAGGACGACGGTCGATCCCTCGACCGGCAGCGCCATCACCAGAACCGGGGGCAGCCCGGACAGGATGCACAGGTTTGCACAGGCCTTATGCGCCAGCCCACCCCCGGGCCGCATCGCGCCGGAATAGCATTTGCCGTCGCAAATCTCGCCCGTCAGGCGCCACCGACCCAGAGTCTGCGCAGGTGCGGGGGCAAAACCCGCGATGTTTCCGGTGCTGTCTGCAATGCCCCCGTCCGGGACCAGCAGCATTTGCATATCGCCACGGCGCACGAAGACCCCGGCGACATCGACCACATCCCGATCTGCCGC
>JAAFHS010000107.1 GCA_013298485.1 Rhodobacterales bacterium | reverse complement strand
CGAAGACAGCTTTGCCCATTCCCTGGCCATCGCGCGGAACGGTGTCGTGATTGCGGGCGTGGTCTATCTGCCCGCCCTTGACCGGCTTTACACCGCATCTGTCACGGCCCCCGCGCTGCGCGATGGCCAGCCGATCGGGCCATCCGGGCGGATGGATGAAGACGGGGCCACCCTGCTGACCAGCCGCCCGAACCTTGACCCCGCACTCTGGCCCGGCGGTGTGCCGCCCGTGCGCCGCACCTTTCGTGCATCGCTGGCCTACCGGATGTGCCTTGTCGCCGAAGGGCGGCACGATGCGATGCTGACGCTGAAAGACGCATGGGAATGGGATATCGCCGCAGGTGCGCTGATCTGCGCGCGCGCCGGGGCCGTGGTGACTGACCGCACAGGCAGCGCGCTCGCGTTCAACAGCCGCCATCCCCAGACGGCAGGCGTGGTGGCCGCAACGCCCGCCCTGCATGATGACCTGATGACGCGGCTTTTGCCAACGCAGGATGGGCAGATTGCCCATCCTACATGACCGCCCGCCGTTTCGTAGGATGGGCAATTCTGCCCATCCCCCCGCGGTTAACACTCTTCACGTAATGTTTCAAAAGTCTTAATGCGACTCGGTAAAAAATTTACTATGTATTTGAAACAAAACATAAATCTTCGAAATTGACAGCCGTCAATTTTCACCCGATCAGCAGCTTTACCGCCAGCACTGTCGATGTCGCCACCAACAGCGGCTTGATCAGCCGCGCGCCCACGCGCATCGCCAACCGTGCCCCCAGCCACGCCCCGCAGACCTGCGCGCATCCCATCGCAATCCCGATGAACCACCACGGCGCACCCGTGACGGCAAAGGCCAGCAGGCCGCCGATATTCGATGCGAAATTCAGCAGCTTGGTATGCGCCGTCGCGCGCAAGACGCCATACCCTGCCAGCATCACAAAGCCGATCATGTAGAACGCCCCCGCCCCCGGCCCGATCAACCCGTCATAGAATCCGATGACCGGCACAAGTGTCGCGGTAAACAGCGCAGGGCCCATGCGCGGGACCCGGTCAGCATCCGTCAGCCCCGGTTTCAGCGCGAAGAAAGCCGCAATCGCGATCAGTACGACGGGCAGTGCGCCGCGCAACCCTTCGGTCGGGATTGCGCTCGCCAGTACCGCACCCGCCACGCCCGCCCCGAACGCCAGCGCCGCCGCAGGCAGTTGCCGCCGCAAATCCACATGCCCCGCGCGGGCATATGCGGCCGCCGCCGTCGCGGCCCCGAACGATCCCTGCACCTTGTTCGTCGCCAGCGCCTCCAGCGGTGTGGCCCCCGCCAGCAGCAGCACGGGCAGCGTGATAAGGCCGCCACCCCCTGCGATACTGTCAACAAACCCGGCAACAAAGGCCGCGATGATCAGGATCAGCGCAAGGTCGGTGGTGACCTCAAACAAGATCGAACCGCTTGGAAATGCGGCCCACCTGCCTGCCATCCGACAGGCGATAGTCGGGATCGGCCGCATAATCCCGAAACCCGCATTTGTCGTAATACGCGAGGCCCAGGGCGTTATCCGCACGGATCGTGGCGTTGATCGCCACATCACCCCGCACGGTGGTCAATGCCTTCGTTGCCGCGAAAAGGGCGGCCCCGGTGCCCGTGCCCCGTGCATGCTCGGCCACGAACGTGCCGATATCCACCCATCCCTGCGGCAGGCCCGGCCAGTATCCCAGCACCTGAAACCCCAGCAGGCGAGTGTCGTCTGCTTCGGCCAAAAAGCACGCAATCGCGCTGTCGTCCGTCAGATAGGTTTGTGCAAACTTATCCTCCGTATACGGCACCTCATGTGCGGTCGTGCCGCCCTTGGCGATGATGCGGTTCAGCAGGATGACCATCGCAGGCACATCGGTCAGCGCTGCGGGGCGGATCATTCCACAAACTCCGTCCGTGCATAGCCCTGGATGAACAGCAGCGCTGTCAGATCGCCGTAGTTGATGCGGATCTCGCATTGCGCCTGCACACTCGGTTTCGCATGCAGCGCCACGCCTGCGCCCGCGCGGGCCAGCATGCCCAAATCATTCGCCCCGTCGCCCACGGCCATCACCGCATCCGCCGCCAGCCCCAATCGCGCGCAGATATCGTCCAGCGCCGCCACCTTTGCGGCCCGCCCGAGGATCGGCTCCGCCACCGTGCCCGTCAGCCGTCCGTCCGCAATATCCAGCGTATTCGCCCGGTTTTCATCAAACCCAAGCATCGCCGCGACCCGCGCCGTGAACGCGGTAAACCCACCGGACACCAGTGCCGCATAGGCCCCGTTTGCCTTCATCGTCGCCACCAGCGCCCGCCCCCCCGGCATCAGCGTGATCCGGTTGGCGGTCACCCCTGCAATGACCGCCTCGGGCAGACCCGCCAGCAGCGCCACGCGTTCGCGCAAGGCGGCCTCGAAGTCCAGCTCGCCATTCATCGCGCGGGCGGTGATGCCTGCGACATGCGCGCCCACGCCCGCCTCATCGGCCAACTCATCAATGCATTCCTGCCGGATCATCGTGCTGTCCATATCGGCCAACAGCAGGCGTTTGCGCCGCCCCGCCGCCGCCTGCACCACCAGATCAACACCCATTGCCTGCAGGCCTGTCCACACGTCCCAGCGGTTGTCCGGCACCGCGTCCAGAGCGAATTCCGCAGCCACCCCCGGCTGCAACCAGCATGCATCCCCCCCGCCCCAGGCATTGCGCAGGGATTCGACCGTGACCCGGTCAAGCATGGGCCGTTCGGGGTTGGTCAGCAGGGTCGCGATGAACATGGGGCCTGTTTCCGATCGTAAACACCCGTGTCGCAATTGCGGGGTCAAGCGCCGCTTTACGCGCATCTTTCCGCTTGTGCCAGCCCCGCTTCCCCCGTATGCGCAGCCTTGGGACACCCTTCCCCAACGAAGGGCATTTATCTGGAAGGATACCATGTCTGATCTGCACCCCCCGGCCACGCGCCCGGCGAATCCGCGTTTTTCGTCCGGCCCCTGTGCCAAAATCCCCGGCTTTTCCCTTGATCTGCTTGGCGGTGCGTCCCTTGGCCGCTCGCACCGTGCTGCTGTCGGGAAAGCCAAGCTGAAACAGGCAATTGACCTGACGCGCGAAGTTCTGGGCGTGCCCGCCGATTACCGCATCGGCATCGTGCCCGCATCCGATACCGGCGCGTTCGAGATGGCGATGTGGACGATGCTGGGCGCGCGCCCCGTGGAAATGCTGGCGTGGGAGTCGTTCGGCGAGGGCTGGGTGACGGACGCAGTGAAACAGCTGAAACTCGATGCGAAAGTGAAGATCGCGCCTTACGGGCAGATCGTCGATTTCGCTACGGTCGATTTCGACGCGGACGTGGCGTTCACCTGGAACGGCACGACCAGCGGCTGCCGCCTGCCCGATGGTGATGTGATCCCGGCGAACCGCAAGGGCCTGACCCTCTGCGACGCGACGAGTGCGGCCTTCGCGATGGACCTGCCCTGGGACAAGCTGGATGTGACCACGTTCTCCTGGCAAAAGGTGCTGGGCGGCGAGGGCGCGCATGGGATGCTGATCCTGAGCCCCCGCGCGGTGGCGCGGCTGGAAAGCTATACGCCCGCCTGGCCGCTGCCAAAGATTTTCCGCCTGACGAGCAAGGGCAAGCTGATCGAGGGGATATTCCAGGGCGAGACGATCAACACGCCGTCGATGCTGGCGGTGGAGGATTACCTTGTATCGCTGAAATGGGCGCAATCGGTGGGCGGGTTGCCGGGGCTGGTGGCGCGCGCCAGTGCCAATGCAAAAGTCGTGTGGGATTTCTGCGCGGCCCATGCGTGGCTGCAGAACCTGGCGACAACACCTGCGATTGCATCGACGACCAGCGTCTGCCTGACATTCAATGACGCCCGCATCACGGATGGCGAAGCCTTCGCCAAGGCCGTGGCCAAACGGCTGGAGGTGGCGGGCGTGGCCTATGATATCGGGGCCTACCGCGACGCGCCGCCCGGATTGCGCATCTGGTGCGGATCGACGGTGGAAACCGCCGATGTCGCGGCCCTGATGCCGTGGATCGCGCATGCGTTTCACGCCGAAATCGGTTGATCGGGGGGATGGGCAGATTGCCCATCCTACACATCCCGCCGCGTTCCGTAGGATAGGCAATCTGCCCATCTTCCCCCCCCACGAAAATCCAGAGGACATACACCATGGCCCCCCGCGTTCTTGTTTCCGACGAACTTTCCGAAACCGCCGTCCAGATCTTCCGCGACCGCGGGGTGGAGGTGGATTACCTGCCCCAGCTGGGTAAAGACAAAGATGCGCTTGCGGCGGTGATCGACCAGTATGATGGCCTGGCCATCCGGTCGGCCACCAAAGCCACTGAAAAGCTGCTGGAAAAAGCGACCCGCCTCAAGGTGATCGGGCGCGCGGGCATTGGTGTCGACAACGTCGATATCCCAGCTGCATCGAAAAAGGGCGTCATCGTGATGAATACGCCTTTCGGGAATTCCATCACGACCGCCGAACATGCCATCGCGATGATGTTCGCCGTGGCGCGGCAGTTGCCCGAGGCGTCGGTGTCAACCCATGCCGGAAAGTGGGAAAAGTCGCGCTTCATGGGGGTGGAGTTGTTCAACAAGACCCTTGGCGTGATCGGCGCCGGCAATATCGGTGGCATCGTCTGTGACCGCGCCGTGGGCCTGCATATGAAGGTGATCGCCTACGATCCCTTCCTGTCGGAAGAGCGCGCCAAGACCATGGGTGTGACCAAAGTCGATCTCGATGAATTGCTGGCGCGCGCCGATTTCATTACGCTGCATGTGCCGCTGACGGACAAGACCCGCAATATCCTGTCGCGCGAGGCGCTGGCGAAGACGAAAAAGGGTGTGCGGATCATCAATTGCGCGCGGGGCGGGCTGATCGACGAGGCTGCCCTGGCGGATGCGCTGACAGCGGGCCATGTGGCGGGGGCGGCGCTGGATGTGTTCGAGGTGGAGCCTGCCCGCGACAGCCCGCTGTTCAACATGCCCAATGTCGTGGTGACACCGCATCTGGGCGCATCAACGACCGAGGCGCAGGAGAATGTGGCGCTGCAGGTGGCCGAACAGATGTCCGATTACCTGCTGACGGGGGCGGTGCAGAACGCGCTGAACATGCCATCCGTGACGGCGGAAGAGGCGGCGGTGATGGGGCCGTGGATCAAGCTGGCGAGCCATCTGGGCGCGTTCATCGGGCAGATGACGGAAGAGCCGATCAAGGCGATCAACATCCTTTATGACGGCACGGTTGCCGATATGAATCTGCAGGCGCTGAACTGCGCGGTGATTGCGGGGGTGATGAAGGCGACGAACCCGGATGTGAACCTGGTGTCTGCGCCGATTGTCGCGCGTGAACGCGGCATCCAAGTCTCCACCACGCGGCAGGACAAGACGGGGGTGTTTGACGCCTATATCAAGGTGACGATGGTGACGGACAAACGCGAACGCTCGGTCGCGGGGACGTGTTTTTCGGATGGCAAGCCGCGGTTCATCCAAATCAAGGGGATCAACATCGATGCCGAAATCGGGGCGCATATGCTCTATACCACCAACGAGGATGTGCCGGGGATTATCGGCCTTTTGGGCATGACGATGGGCAAGAACAACGTCAACATCGCCAACTTTACCCTTGGCCGGTCCGGCGTGGGGCAAGAGGCGATTGCGATCCTGTATCTGGATCAGGCGATTGATCCGAAGGTGATCGCGACACTGGAGGGGACGGGGATGTTCCAACAGGTCAAGGCACTGCAGTTCGAGGTTGCCTGACTTCCTCTGTTCAAAACTATCCCACGGGGGTCCGGGGGTGTGAAACCACCGGTTCCGTCACATCACCCATGCGCCCCCCAGGGCCCATGCTTGCCCGGCTGCCCGTCCACCCGTTCAAACCCGTGCGCGCCAAAGAAATCGCGTTGCGCCTGGATCATGTTCGCCGTCCCGCGCGCTGTGCGCATCATGTCGAACCATGCAAGGCCCGCCGACAGCGCAGGCACGGCATGGCCTGCCAGTACGGCGGCGGCCACCACGCGGCGGAGTGCGGTATGGGTGCGCTGCAAATGGGTCACGAAGGCCGGGGCGAGCATCAGGTTGCGCGAGACGTCTTCGGTCAGCGCTGCGGCCATGTCGTTCAGCATATCCGACCGGATGATGCAGCCCGCGCGCCAGACGCGGGCCACTTCCGGCAGGGGCACGCCCCAGCCAAAGGTTTTGGAGGCGGCATTCAGCATGTCGAAGCCTTGCGCGTAGCACAGGATCTTGCCCGCGATCAGCGCGCCTTCCAGATCGGCTACGGTGAGCGCACCCGCCGCCATCGCCTGCGGGGCCGCGCGATACACCCCCTGCCCCGCCACGCGCGCATGCAGACGGGAGGACACGTTGCGCGCGGCGACGGCCGCCTCGATCACGGGGACGGGGGCGGCCAGATGCTGCGCCTCGATCGCGGTCCAGCGGCCCGTGCCCTTTTGGCCTGCGGCATCGAGGATCACATCGAGCATCGCCTTGCCCGTGACGGGATCGGTGGCGGCGGAGACGGCGGCCGAAATCTCGATCAGGTATGAGCGCAGCACGCCCTTGTTCCAGCCGTCAAACACGGGCGCGATAGCCGTGGCGGGCATGGCCAGACCATCGCGCATGATGCCGTACACCTCGGCGATCATCTGCATGTCGGCGTATTCGATGCCGTTATGGACGGTTTTCACGAAATGCCCGGCCCCGCCCGGCCCCATCCATGTGGCGCAGGGGGTGCCGTCATATTGGGCGGCGATGGCCGACAGAATGGGGGAGACGCGGTCCCATGCGGCGCGTGGCCCGCCGCCCATGATGGAGGGGCCATGGCGCGCGCCTTCCTCGCCACCCGACACACCCATGCCGATAAAGGGCACGCCTGCGCCCTCGGCATCCTTGGCGCGGCGTTCGGTGTCGTGGAATTCGGCATTGCCTGCGTCGATGATGAGGTCATCCTTACCCAGCAAAGGGCGCAGGGCCGCGATCTGGTCATCGACGACGGGGCCTGCGGGCACCATCAGGATGATGGCGCGGGGCGGGGTGATGGCGGCGACGAAATCGGCCAGTGTCTGGGTGGGCGTGATGCGTGGCGCGAGCGCGCCTGCACCTGCGTGAAAATCGGTGGTAACCGATCCCGTGCGGTTGAAGACGGCGATTGAAAACCCCTTGTCGGCGATATTCAAGGCAAGGGCGGCACCCATGGTGCCAAGTCCGATCAGGCCGATCTGTGCCATGGTGGTCTTCCTTTGCATGCGGTTCGGGTGACCGTATCCCCGGCAAGGTGGAAAGGTCAAACGCAGGTCTGTTCGCGGTGCGCACATGGGGATACATATCGCCGCACATCCAATGACGGGACGGGACATGCACAGCTACGCCATCGGCGATATTCACGGGCATCTGGACAAGCTGCGGATGCTGCATGAGCGGATTGCAGATGACATGGCGGTGCATGGCACGGCCCCGGTCGTGCATGTGGGCGATCTGGTGGACC
>JAAFHS010000106.1 GCA_013298485.1 Rhodobacterales bacterium | reverse complement strand
AAACGCATCATCCACCAGCCGGTCGAAATAGGCATAGACCGCAGGATCGCGGAACCATGTCGCGCCGTCGGCGATGATCGCGAGATAGGACCAGCCCATTTCCTGCGCGATGGCATAACCTGCAGGCATCTGCCCCGGACGCGCGCGGATATTCTGGATCGTATCGAAGCTGACAATCAGGGTCGGGTCGTCATCCGTGAAAAACGCATGATGGCGGGCACCGATCGGCTGGAAATGCCCCGCCTCCGCCCCGATCTGCGCCATGATCGCGCGCCATTCGGCATCGGATGTGGCCGCCGCCGCATCAACGGGCACAGCCATGGTCGGAAATTCGGTCACGGACATCGGTTCTTGCTACGTTCCAGATTTATCCCATTGTCCCTGTGGGTCTGTCGCGCAGCAAGCGAAAAGGGCCTGATATTACCCCCGTTTCGCCTAACATTTGCCCCGAACTGTTTCGCGTGCAGGGGTGTTTGCAATTCAGAGGAGATCAGTAAGTAATTTCAATCAACTCTGGCGCGATTCCAGATCAGACGCGCCTCATCCGCGGTCAGCGCCCGAGTCGGGCGCGCCATCATCAGCCGCCCGAAAAGGGCCCGCCACGGCTCCTGCGCCATCAGGGCTGCGAACCGCTGATGCCGCCACTGCACTGCAGCCGCATGCAACTCCGCCAGTGCTGCATCGCCGTGCAAAGCCGCCCGCAGGCCCTGCGCATCAAGGGCCAGAAGACTGCGGTCCTCGACATCACAGAAATTCCGCTCCACCCAGTAGCCCATGTCGAAGACCGACGAATCCCGGTTGGCGCGGCCCCGGTCGCATTTCACGACATAGCTTTCCATCGCGCCCAGCGCATAATGGTTCAACTGCACGAGGCCATAGTTATCCTGCCCGAAATCCGAGAATATCCGCTGCGTCCGGAAGGCTGCATCCAGCATCCGGCCCGATCCGTCGCGCCACACCGGATTGCGGGCACGGTCGGGGCTGCGCGGGCGGTGCACGCCCAGCTTGCCGTACGCCCCGTCATTGCGGAACAGCGTCTTAAACAGCGCCGCCCGCCACGGCCAGTGCAGCACGGCCGGGGCCGCGCGCAGAAACGTTTCCGTCACGGGCGCGTCCCGGTAATGGACCACCCCCGCATTGCCGAACATCCGCCATGTCAGCGGGATCGCATCCGCATCGGGCAGAGCGGCCAGCAAGGCCGGCACCGTGCGGTCGCCCGCATGCACATTCACGAATTCATCAATATCAAAGAACAGGATCCAATCGGCGGCTTTCACCAGTGGATGCCGGTCTGCCGCCTTCAGTGCCGCCCATTGTGGCCCCTCGTCATGCGGGCCGTCATTCCTGACATGGGTCAGCCAGCCCATGGCTGCCAGACGGTCCAGCATCGCGTCCGTGCGTCATCGCAGTCATTGGAGAACACCAGAAAATCGGTGAATCCGCAGGCCCGGTGATGCGCCAGCCATTCGATCAGGAACGCGCCTTCATTGCGCACCGTCAGGATGCCAAGGATGCGCATGGCCCCATCCTTTCCTCGGTGGCCGCAATGAACGCGGCCCAGTCGGCGCGCGCGTGCAGCGCTGCAATCCGCGCACGGTGCCAGATCACGGCGGCGGCGTGCAAAGGCCCCAGCACCGCATCCGCCATCAGACGCGCCAGCCAGTCTTCGGTCGCCCCGTCATAGCGCCGGATCGCATCGCAGGGCACATCTGCCGCATTGAAGCGGTCCCAATAGTCCAGATCCATCCCTTGCCCCACATGGTTCACCCGGCCCCGTTCGCGTTTCACCAGAAAGCTGTCACGCGACCGCAGGCAGTAATGATTGACCTGCGCATAGCGGTAATCGGCCTGCACGAACATCGGATGCCGCTGGCGCACCATGGGCTGCCCGCCCGGTGCCTCGGTCACCAGATCGCGGCCAAGATCGGGTTTCGGGATCGGCTGATGCACCCCGATGCGGTGCAGGTTCTCCAGCCCCCGGAACAGGGATTTCGGATAGACCGGTGCCATGCTCGCCGGATGTGGCGCGGCCCGCGCGTGCAGAAACTGTGTAGTGATCCGCCCGGGGCGGAAATCGCGCTGCCCGCCGGGGCCGAAGATCCGCCATGGCACCGGGATCACCTCCACCCCCGCCGATGCCGCCGCCACCAGCGCCTGCACCGTGCCATCCCCCAGCTTGACCACCAGAAACTCATCCGCGTCGCAGACATAGAGCCAGTCGGCCTGCGTCACCTCCGCATGGCGCCGCACCTGTTTCAGGGCTGATCGCTGGATCGATGTCGCGGCCCAGCTTTGGGTCGCGTGATGCCGCACCAGACCCATCTCGGCCAGCCGCAGCGCCATGGTGCGCGTCGCATCGGCGCAATCATTGGTGCAGATGACGATGTTGTCGAACCCCAGGGCTTTGTGATGCGCCACCCATTCCAAGAGGAACGCGCCCTCATTCTTCATCGTGGTGATGACCGTATATCCCGCCATCACCGCCCCGCCATTTTCTGTCTGCAAGTATCCCCGCCGGAGGCTCCCCCCGGGCCGCCGGCGCAATCAGTGACAAGAAAGGAACCGTCCATCATGCCGCCCCTTCCGCATCAGGCGTCCCGCCCGGCACGGTGAAAAAGAAATCCGGGGGCAGGGGGCGCAGGTGCAGATCATCCGGGATCACGCCGGGGCCTGCAGCAAACACCGCCGATCCGAAATGCGCCTGCAACCGGCACAGCGCCTGCATCCGCGCGCCCGTCAGTTCGGCGTAAAAGGCCGCAGGTGTCGCCTGCGCGCGCAGTTCCGCAATCTTGGCCCGGTGGGCGGCCACGGCGGCGTGGTGGGCGGCGGCAATGTCAGGATCGGCCATCAGGCGGTCAAATTCGGTGCGCGCCGCAGGGATCATCCGCTGGATCGACCGGTCCTGTTCCGCGTTGAAATTCATCCGGAACCAGTAGTTCATCCCCTGATCGCGGTCGACATGGTTGACCCGGCCCCGGTCGCGTTTCACGAGGAAACTTTCCGCCGACCGCACCGCGTAATGGTTCAGCTGCACCCAATCATAGCCATAGGTCTCAAGGCTCGATCGCCAGCCGTTGCGGAACATCTCGCGCGGCATGGGGCGTCCTGATCCGTTCAGCCAGCGCACCTGGTCCCAGAGGTCCGGCTTCAGCCCTTTGGGCCGGTGCACGCCCAGTTTCTTGTAGATGTCGATATTGCGGAACAGCGTCTTGAAGCCCCAGGCCTGATGCGGTTTGCGGACGATTTCCGGCGCGCAGGTTATGAACTGTTCAATCAGGAACCGGTCTTCATAGCCATGCACATCCGCATTGCCGAACAGCCGCCATGTCAGGCTGATCATGTTCGCCTCGCCCATCGCGGCATAAAGGGCGGCCAAAGTGCCATCGCCGATCTTCACATTGATGAATTCATCCACATCCATGCAGATGCCCCAGCCGCACTCCTGCATCACGGGTTCATACTCTGCCGCCTGCAGGGCCGCATGCTGCGGTTTCAGATCCATCGTCCGGAACGGGTTTTCGCGGTGCTGCACGATGCCTTTGTCCTGCAGCAGCATCAGCATCGTATCCGTGCCATCGGTGCAGTCATTGGTGTAGATCAGGAAGTCGTCGACCCCGATGGCGCGGTGATAGGCCAGCCATTCCAGGATGAAAGGCCCTTCATTCTTCATCGTTGTCACAATCGCCGTCCGCCCGCCCAGTGTCGCAGCGCGCGGGGCGGCCTTTGGCGCACTGACCGGCGGACGGATCGGATCATGGCCCAGCAGGTCTGCCATGGCCAGCAGATCGGGGTCCTCCACCAGTGCCGATTTCGGGGCCAGCTCACCACTCGCGAACCCCGGCACCCGCACCGCCATCGCCCGCCAGAACGGGATCACCGAATCCGGCTCGGGTTTGGCATAGGATATCCGCACCATCCGCCAGGTGTTGTGCAGGCCAGCGATGGCGGGGGCCACGCCCCAGCGGGCCATCCCCCGGCGGCTGTCGAAGGGGCGGCAGATGTGATCGCCCAGCCGCGCGTCTTTGCCCGACCGCACCCGCCAGGGGTAAATCCGCTGCCCCGCCAGCAGGATGACCCCGCCTTTGGCCGCCACGCAGGCGTCAAATGCATTGGGCGCACCGGGCGGCACGATATCGGTCACATCCAGCGTCAGCACCGCCCGCGCGGTTGCCAGAAACCGCCATTTCAACGCCTCAAACAGGATGCCTTCGCCCAAAGGCGCGCGCCAGGGGTCGGGGTCAGGGGGCATCATCCGATCCTTGCCCGGCGCGTCGGGGGCCAGATACAGATGGTTTTCGGGCCCCATGCCTGCCTTGCCCAAAGGCAGCGGGCAATCGACCAGCACGATGCGCAGATCCGTCGGCCCCAGAATATCCTGCAAGGCGGCGGCAAATGCAGGCTCTGCCACCCGCATCACGATCAGCGCCGCCTGCAGGCCCTGAAGATCGGCCATGTAGGCCAGCCATTCGGCCACCTGTGCCGGCGTCTCGGCAATGCGGAACGCAAGCACGGTGTTCAGCCCCGCAAACAGCCCCGTCTCATGTGCATCCGCCTGCACCGCCAGTGGTGCCTGATCCCTGCGCGCGAGCGCGCCCGGCCCGTCCGCCACCACCATCACCCCGCCCGACACCTCGCGCAGTTCCAGCGGTGTGGCGCATCCCGGCCCACCATCGGGTGCCAGCGCCGACAGCACCGCACCCCGCCCGAAGAAGATGCGTATCCGCCCGTCATGGCAGGCCACCGCATCCATGAGACGCGGCAATTGCGGATCATCCAGCATCATCGACGGCAGGCTGCGGCGCAGCACTGCATCCTTTGCCTGCCCATCCGCGCCCATAGTCACCTTCATGCCATCCCGTGATCTTGCCGCCACGCCTGATGCAGGCTTACCACAAGCATGCCCCCGCGCAAACCATTGCCACGCCCTGATTGTTTCCAATCATTTGCAAATCGCCCCATTTCCGACAATGTGTTGCAGCAGAACCCGAAAAACGCAGGCGGTACGGACACCATGGCCAAAGATTACGAAATCGGCGCACTCTGGATCGGCGGCGATCTCAGCTATCTGGAACAGCTTTGCCTGATTTCCTTCATTCATGCGGGCCAGCACGTCAAACTTTACACCTATGGCGATGTCACGAACGCACCGGAAGGCGTTGAAATCGCTGACGCAAACACGATCCTGCCTGAAACCGGTTTCCTGCGCCATGAACGCACCGGCAGCCCGGCGCTGCATTCCGATCTCTTCCGCTATCACATGCTGGCGAAAAACGACCGCATGATCTGGGCCGATACCGATGCCTATTGTGTCAAACCCTTCACCACGCCCAACGGCCATTTCTACGCCTGGGAATCCGATCATGGCCTGAATGGCGGTGTCCTTGGCCTGCCGAAGGATAGCGAAACCCTGCGCGCGCTGCTCGACTTCACCTCCGACGAATTCGCCATCCCTTTGTGGTACAAGCCGAAATACCTGAAGGAACTGCAGGATCGCCGCGCCGCAGGCAACCCCGTGCATGCCTCTGAAATGCCCTGGGGCGTCTGGGGGCCCCATGCCATCACCCATTTCCTGAAAGCCACGGGTGAGGTGAAGTATGCCCTGCCGCGGGTCGCCCTCTATCCCTTTGCCTATGAGGATCGCCGCCTGATGGTGCGCCCCGGTCTTGATGCCGCGCCTTATGTGACGGATGAGACCTTCTCCATCCACTTCTACGGGCGGCGGATGCGCGCGCGGCTTCTGGCCAAGGACGGCGGCATTCCCCGCCCGCGCAGCCTGATCGGGCAGCTTCTGGCCAAGCATAAGGTCGATCCGCGCGCCGCCCCCCTGCGCGGCAAGATCGAACCGCTGCAAGAGGGGGATGAATGACCGGTCTGCCGGATCTTGTGCTGGCCGACCCCGTCGCCGTCTGCGCCGACGTGGGGGGCCATGCCCTTGATCTGGTATTGGCCGCCCATGCGCGCTGGGGCTGCGCCATTGATCTGATCGATCTTGATCCCAAGGGCCGTTTTGCCGACCCCGCATCGCCCTGGGTCGCGGGCTACCGCGCCGCATTGGCGGCGGCGGGGGTGCCTGCAGGGCGTATCAGGATCGTGGCCACAGCATCCGATCTGCGCCCGGTGGACCTGATTGCAAATCTTTCAGGTTTCGGTGATACCAGCAAAATCAAACACCTGCAGTGTGTTCTTCAAAGCGCACTTCAAGATGGCACGCGCATGGTCATGGATGTGCGTGCAGGATCTGGCGCGTTCCCGTTCCTGAAACCCTATGGCATCAACACGCCCCTGTCGGTGGCCCGGAAAGACGGTGAAACCGTCACCCGTATCCTGTTCCGTGCAGGGCCGCAGACCACGCCCAGGGCCGCGGACGCGCCCGCCCCTTGGGCCAGTATCGCGCGCGATCTGGCCGGGGACACCGGGTTTTACCGCGACAACCCCGATCATTCTTTCCTGTTCATCAAACGCGGTGACACGCTGGTCGTGACCTTTGACAACCTCGATATCGCGATGGAAAAGCGGGAAGACCGCCGCCCATGGGGATTTTCCTTCATCGAAAAGCAGGGCTTTTCCATGCTGGGCGTGATGGCCAACGGCTGGACATGGTACCGCGACCCCTGGGTCTGGCAACAGTTCGACGCTTTGCACGACAGCGGTTTCTTTGCGCAGTTCAAGCGGGTCGTGTTCTACGGCGCTTCGATGGGCGGTTATGCCGCCTGCGCCTTCGTGCCCGCCTGTCCGGGGGCCGATGTGGTGGCAATCAGCCCGCAGTCCACGTTGGACAAGCGCCTCGTCCCCTGGGAAACCCGCTATCACACCGCCTGGGGGCGCGATTACTCTGGCCCCTATGGCGATGCCGCCCAGGTGTCGCAGGCCGCAGGCCGTGTGACCCTGCTGTTTGATCCCTATGAACCCCTGGATGCAGCCCATGTCGCGCGGTTTGACGGGGCCAATGTGATGAAGCTGCGCACCCCGCTGATGGGCCACCGTCTGGGGTCCAGCCTGCAGCAGATGGGCATCCTGTCGCAGATCACGCTGGGTGCCTTGAACGGCACGCTGACGGAACTTGAGTTCTACCAGACCATCCGCGCCCGCAAGACGTTTCAGCGCTATCAGCGCGAGCTGTTCAAGCGCGCACTCGCCAAGGGCCGCACTGGCCTTGCGCGCAAGCTTGGTCGCTGGGTCCTGACGCGCGGCGACAACCGTTACATCCGCAAAGAAATGCTGGAGCTGTAGGGTCGGCAATTCTGCCCATCTCCCCCGGATATTGCCCAAAAATCCTCTACATGGATTATAGATGCGTTGTCGGCGTACTGTAGACGCCCCCCTGCACCCTGGCTTTTTCAATCCGCATCAACTGCGCCGTCCTCAGAAAAACGCCTGCAGCCCCGTGATCGCACGGCCCAGGATCAGGGCATGCACATCATGCGTGCCCTCATAGGTGTTCACCGTCTCAAGATTCACCATATGGCGCATGATCTGGTAATCTTCCTGAATACCGTTGCCGCCATGCATATCGCGCGCCATCCGGGCTGCGTCCAGCGCCTTGCCG
>JAAFHS010000105.1 GCA_013298485.1 Rhodobacterales bacterium | reverse complement strand
CTCCCCCCTCAAGGCCCTCGCCGCCGACATCCGACGCAACCTGCGCACCCCTATTGAAGGGGCCGCCCTGAACATCCGCGTCGAAGACCGCACCGGCGACACCACCTATACCCAGCGGCGCAAACAACGCGCCGATCCCCCCCATATCCTGCTGACCACGCCTGAATCCCTCGCCCTTCTCCTCTCCTACGAAGACGCCCCCCGCATCTTTGCCGGTCTCCAACGCGTCATCGTCGACGAAATCCATGCCCTCGCCGAGAGCAAGCGCGGCGATCAGCTGATGCTCAACCTCGCCCGCCTGCAAAGCCTGCACCCCAATCTCCGCCGCGTCGGCCTTTCCGCCACGGTCGAGGATCCCCCCGCCCTCGCCCGCTTCCTCGCCCCGCAGACATCCATCCTGATCGCCGATCCCGGCCCTGATCCCGACATCACCATGCTGACCACCGACACCCCGCCCCCCTGGGCAGGCGGCGGCGGCCGCTATGCCATCCCCGATGTCCTCGCCCTTGTGAAGGCCCACAACACCACCCTCATCTTCCACAACACCCGCGCCCAGGCTGAGTTGTTCTTCCGCGACCTCTGGCTGGCCAACACCGACGACCTGCCCATCGGCATCCACCACGGCTCCCTTTCCCGCGAACAGCGCGAACGCGTCGAATCCGCCATGGTCGCAGGCGCCTTGCGCGCCATCGTCTGCACCGGCTCCCTCGATCTCGGCATCGACTGGGGCGATGTCGATCTTGTCATTCAGGTCGGTGCCCCCAAGAACGTCAAACGCCTTGTCCAGCGCATCGGCCGCGCCAACCACCGCTACAACGCCCCCTCCAAGGCCATCCTCATCCCCGCCAACCGCTTCGAAGTCGTCGAATGCCAGGCCGCCCTGCAGGCCGTCCGCGCCCATACTCTTGACGGCGATCCCCGCGGCCCCGGTCCCCGCGATGTCCTTTGCCAGCACATCCTCGCCACCGCCTGCGCCGCCCCCTTCGATGCCGATGCCCTTTACGCCGAAATCATCACCGCAGGCCCCTACGCCGCGCTCACCCGCCCCCAATTCGACGCCTGCCTCGATTTTGTCGCGACCGGCGGCTATGCGCTCCGCGCCTATGACCGCTGGCAACGCCTGATGCTCCGCGGCGGCAAATGGACCCTCCGTGATCCCCGCGCGGGCACCGTCATCCGCCAGAACCTCGGCACCATCATCGACATCGAAACCCTGAAGGTCCGCCTGAAAAACCGCTTCGGCGGCACCCCCTTGGGCGAGGTGGAGGAGGCCTTCGCCGCCACCCTGACCCCCGGCGACACCTTCCTGATCGGGGGCGAAGTCGTGCGCTACGAAGGCCTGCGCGAAATGACGATCGAGGTCACCCGCACCCCCGGCCGCGACCCCAAGGTCGCCACCTTCAACGGCACCAAATTCGCCACCTCCACCCTGCTGACCCACCGCATCCTCGACATGTTCCAGGAACCCGCATGGCCCGACCTGCCCGCCCACACCGCCCAATGGCTGTCGCTGCAGCGCGAGGTGTCGCGCCTGCCCGAACGCGACCGCCTGCTGGTCGAAAGCTTCCCCCATGACGGGCGCGAACATCTGTGCATCTACGGCTTTGCCGGGCGCAACGGGCAGCAGACCCTCGGCCTTCTCCTGACCAAACAGATGGAGGAGGCGGGCCTTGCCCCCTTGGGCTTTGTCTGCACCGATTACGCCACGCTGATCTGGGGCCTTGATGCCGTGACCGATCCCCTGCCCCTGTTCGATATCGAACGCATGCGCGCCGGGCTGGAAGGCTGGCTTGCCGGCAACATGGTGATGAAACGCACCTTTCGCGGCACCGCCATCATCGCCGGCCTGATCGAGCGCAGCCATCAGGGCCGCCGCAAATCGGGCCGTCAGGCCACCTTCTCCTCCGACATCCTCTATGACACGCTGCTCAAATACGACCCCGCCCATCTGATGCTGCAGATCACCCGCGAAGAGGCGGATCGCGGCCTTGTCGATTTCGGCCGGATCGAAGAGATGTTCGCCCGCGTCGCAGGCCGCATCGATTGCGTTCGCCTGCCCCGCGTCACCCCCCTCGCCGCCCCCCTGTTCCTCGAACCCGGCCGTATCCCGGTCAAGGGCGAGGGCCGCGAACGCATGCTGGCGGATGCGGCCGAAAAACTGATGCAGGCCGCTGGATTGGCGTGAGCCAACCCCGTGCCCCGCCGCAGCGCGGAGACCATCAGGCACCCCCCTCCCGACACAGGACAGAGCTATCGCATAAGGACAGCAGCCGGGCCTTTCGGGCACCCGGGTTTCTCCAAAGCATCGGCGAAGCGGACCTCCCTCCCCCCGCTGTGGGGGAGGGAGGCACCGGACGATACCACCTTGTCGGTCCCAACCCGCGCCATCTTGCGCAGCCTTCCGAAACGCGGCAAGAACAAGCCATGAACGGATATGCCTTCTCCTTTGCAGGCGCGGCCCTCGTCGCCCTGCCCACAGGTGCCTTGTACTGGCCTGACCGCGCCTTGCTCATCGTCAGCGACCTGCATCTGGGCAAATCCGAACGCCTCGCACGCCGCGGCGGCGCATTGCTGCCGCCCTACGAATCCCGCGAAACCCTCACTCGCCTCTCCGATGATCTGGACCGCACCCGCGCGCGCTCACTGATCGCGCTCGGCGATTCCTTCGACGACCTGACTGCCGCGGCCAGCCTTGACGACAGCGATGTGATGACCCTCGCCCGCCTGATGGCCGGGCGCGACTGGACATGGGTGGAAGGCAATCACGATGCCGGCAGCCACGCGCTGGGCGGCAGCCACCGGGGTGAGGTGGCCCTCGGCCCGCTGACCTGCCGCCATGTTCCCGGCGGGCAGGCCCCGGAGATTGCAGGCCACTACCACCCCAAGGCCCGCCTTGGCGGCACGTCCCGGTCCTGTTTCCTGATCGACGCCACCCGCATCATCATGCCCGCCTATGGGGCCTACACCGGTGGCCTCTATTGCGATGACACCGTGCTGGTGACCCTCATGCAGCCCGACGCCATCGCCGTTCTGACGGGCGCGCAGGCCATCCCCTGCCCCATGCCCCGCATCATGCCAAAACCCGGCGGCCACCCGTTCAAGCTCCGCTGACGGGTCACATGATCACACCCCGTCCGACCGCGCACCACTCTCCCCTACTGCGGGGGAGGGTGGGGGGGGCCGCGCGCCACATCAGCAGCCCGCACAACCCCTTAACAAAGCCTTAAAACGATCCTTATTTCAAAACCTATATCTCTGTTTTATATCGGGAATGTCGAAAATTGACAGCCGTCAATTTTCACCCCTCATGCCGTCAGCCCCTCGGGCTCCGCCAGCCCGTTCGCCCGGCAGCAGGCCGTCAGCGTATTGGCCAGCAGGCAGGCAATCGTCATCGGCCCGACACCTCCCGGCACTGGCGTGATCGCCCCCGCCACAGCTGCGGCGCTGGCAAATTCCACGTCCCCAACCAGCCGTGTCTTGCCATCCCGTTCCACCCGGTTGATCCCCACATCAATCACCGTGGCCCCCGGTTTCACGAAATCCCCCGTGATCATCTCGGCCCGGCCCACCGCCGCCACCAGAATATCCGCCGCTCGACACACCGCCGCCAAATCCTTCGTGCGGCTGTGCGCAATCGTCACCGTGCAGCTGTCGCCCAGCAGCAACTGCGCCATCGGCTTGCCCACAATGTTGGACCGCCCCACCACGACAGCATTCATCCCCGACAGGCTGCCATGATGATCGCGCAGCATCATCAGGCAACCCAGCGGCGTGCAGGGCACCATCGACTTCTGCCCCGTGCCCAAAAGCCCGACGTTCGAAATATGAAAGCCGTCCACATCCTTGGCCGGATCAATCGTGTTGATGATCAGCTCCGCATTCAGATGGCCGGGCAGCGGCAGTTGCACCAGAATCCCGTGCACCGCAGGATCAGCGTTCAGGCGCCGCACCAGTGCCAGCAGATCCGCCTCGCCCGTATCCGCCGCCAGCCGATGCTCAAACGACGCCATCCCCACCTCAACGGTCGAGGCATGCTTGTTGCGCACATAAACCTGTGACGCCGGATCCTCCCCCACCAGCACCACCGCCAGCCCAGGCGTGATCGCATGCTCTTCGCGCAGCCGCGCCACATGGGCCTGCACCTGCCCCCGCACCCGCGCCGCAAAGACCTTGCCGTCGATGATGGTCGTCATTTTGACTCGTCCTTTTCGATGATCGGCTTCAAACTATGAGCCTCGTATTTGTAGTAACGCAGGAAGGCATTCCATGGGTATTTCAGCACCCAGAAAGCCAGCGCTAGAGCCCCGACCAAAAGCGGTCCGCCAGCGCGACCTGCCGGGGCAAACAGGTAGGCTGCCCCTGCAAAGACCCCGAAAAGGAAGGAAGCTGATACCACTACGAGTATCAAGACCAGCACCACCTCCAAAAGCCGCCCGCCCGGCCTGCCATGGTGCGTCGCCACGCCTCACCCCTTTCGCAAACTATCCGGCCCAAGGCGGCTTTCCTCGCGCGCAATCGACCAGTCGATCAGCCGCCGCCACAGTTTCTCCACCAGGTCCGGCGGCAGCCCGTAGGTCTCTGCATGGCGGCGCACATTCCGCACCACCTCCTCGACCCTTGCGTCGATCCGCGCGGGCAGGTCGACCACCGCCTTGATTTCCCCCGCGCGGTCGATGTACTCCGCGCGTTCCGCAAACAGCCGCACCAGCTGTTCGTCCAGCGTATCAATCCCCGCGCGGATATCGGCCATCGTGGTGCAGTCTTTCGGTGCTTTTGGTGCGGTCATCAGGGGCATCTCCATCATCCGCCCCGGTTTAATCGCCAACCGGGGCCAAGACAATGCGACGGATCAGAACAGCCCTTCAACAAACCCCTGATCATTCAGGCGGATCACTTCCGCGCTCGGCACCTTGGGCAGCCCCGGCATCGTCATGATCTCACCGCAGATCGCCACGATGAATCCAGCCCCCGCACTCAGGCGGACTTCCCGCACAGGGATCGTATGGCCCGTGGGTGCGCCGCGCACTGTCGGGTCGGTGGTAAAGGAATACTGCGTCTTCGCAATGCAGATCGGCAGATGGCCATAGCCCGCCGCCTCCCATGTCTTCAGCTGGTCGCGGATCGCCTTGTCCGCGATCACCTCGTCCGCGTGATAAATCCGCTTGGCGATAGTTTCGATCTTCTTGAACAGCCCCATGTCGTCAGGATAGAGCGGCGCAAAATTCGACGGCCCTTCGGCCAGCTGCACCACCTTATGCGCCAGCTCCTCGATCCCCGCCGACCCATGCGCCCAATGCTTGCACAGGATCGCTTCCGCCCCCTGTTCGGCCACATAGGCCTTTACCGCTGCCACTTCGGCATCGGTATCGCTGAAGAAATGATTGATCGCGACCACCACGGGCACGCCAAACCCCTTCACATTCGCAATATGCCGCCCCAGGTTCGGACAGCCCTTCTTCACCGCATCAACATTCTCGGCACCCAGATCGGCCTTGGCCACCCCGCCGTTCATCTTCATGGCCCGCACCGTCGCCACAATCACCGCCGCCGATGGTTTCAGCCCCGCCTTGCGGCACTTGATGTCAAAGAACTTCTCAGCCCCCAGGTCGGCCCCGAAACCTGCCTCGGTCACCACATACTCGCCCAGCTTCAGCGCAGTCTTCGTGGCAATCACGCTGTTGCAGCCGTGTGCGATGTTCGCAAATGGCCCGCCATGCACAAAAGCCGGGTTGTTCTCCAGTGTCTGCACCAGATTGGGCTGCATCGCATCCTTCAGCAGCACCGTCATCGCGCCATCAGCCTTGATGTCACGCGCATAGATCGCCTTCTTGTCACGCGTATAAGCCACCACGATGTCGCCAAGACGTTTCTGCAGATCATCCAGATCGTTCGACAGGCACAGGATCGCCATCACCTCGGACGCCACGGTAATGTCAAACCCAGTCTGGCGCGGAAAGCCGTTCGACACGCCGCCAAGCGAGACCACGATATCGCGCAGTGCACGGTCGTTCATATCCATTACGCGGCGCCAGACGATGCGGCGCTCGTCAATGTCCAGCGAGTTGCCCCAGTAGATATGATTGTCGATCATCGCCGACAGCAGGTTATGCGCCGAGGTGATCGCGTGGAAATCCCCGGTGAAATGCAGGTTCATCTCTTCCATCGGCACCACTTGCGCGTAACCACCCCCCGCAGCCCCGCCCTTCATCCCGAAGTTCGGGCCAAGGCTCGCCTCGCGGATGCAGACCACCGCCTTTTTCCCGATCCGGTTCAGCCCGTCGCCCAAGCCT
This sequence comes from Rhodobacterales bacterium, assembly GCA_013298485.1. Lineage (GTDB taxonomy): Bacteria > Pseudomonadota > Alphaproteobacteria > Rhodobacterales > Rhodobacteraceae > JAAFHS01. The sequence goes on along the minus strand of JAAFHS010000105.1, from coordinate 1,274 downwards.
ACTGTCGTCGTCGTTTTTCCCTCACCTGCCGGGGTCGGATTGATGGCCGTCACTAGGATCAGCTTGCCGTCCTTCTTGCCCGACAGCGATTTGATGAAATCCTGCCCGATCTTGGCCTTGTCATGGCCGTAAGGCAGCAGATGTTCCGCCGGGATGCCCAGTTTCGCGCCAATCTCCATGATCGGTTTTTTCTTGGCTTCGCGGGCGATTTCGATGTCGGTCTTGACGGCCATTGCATGTCTCCAGGGGATGTTTGCGACGTGATACCGGGGGATAGGGCCATTGCGACGGGGTTTTGCGACAGGAAGTGCGTCAAATGCGCCTTGCCATGTTTCCGATGGGAAACCGCCGGGCCGCGCAGGAACCCGGATACCGTTTTCACTCCACCCGCCGTGCCTCGGCCAGATGCGCCCAAGGGCGTTGATCGGGCACATGCAGCGTCATGGCCTGCCCGATCCGCAAGACCCCTTCACGCTCCACCCACGCGGTCACCCCGCGCCGCCCCATCGCGGCCGTCTTGAACGCCTTGCCCTGTCCGTCCGTCGCCTTTGCCATGGTGACCGCCGGTTCCTGACAGGGCCGGTTTTCCATATCGATCACCAGTGTCACCCCATCCGGTCCCTGCAGACGGCTTGACGGCGGCAGATGCGTGAAATCGGGAATGCCCGTGATCACCACACTCGCCCCCACCCATGCCGGATCGATCTGCGCCATCCCCAGGTCCGCCGCCACCGCCGCCATCTCCTCAGCCGATACAAGGCACAACTGCCGCACGTTGCGAATGGGCGTTCCACGCGGATGCTGCGCTGTGACCCGGCTGCAGGACGGCCGCGTCAGGCCGCCATGCGTCTCCTCCGCAAAACCCGCAAAGGTCAGCGGCATCTCGTTCACGGGCACTGCATCGATCACCAGCTTTTCGACGGGTCTGCGCTGCACGCCCAGCCACGTGATCGTACCTTGGAACCCGGTCGGCAGGAGTGCGGGCATGTCAGACCTTCAGAATGATGAACAGGCGGCGGAACGCAAACAGCGCCGACCCATCCGACAAGAGCGGATAGGCCCTGTCAAGCGCCGCATCATAGGCCGCGGTGAACGCCCGCGCCTCGGCCCCGGACAGGGGTGCAAGAAACGGGCGCATCGCGGTGCTTTCGGTGAATGCGCGCACCGGATGGCCTTCGGGCGTGGCAGGCTGATGCTGCAGATAGTCGGTTGTCCAGATCGTCACCGCACCCAGCGGGGACAGCATGTGGTGATAGGCGTCCGGCGGATGGACA
>JAAFHS010000104.1:3526-7592 GCA_013298485.1 Rhodobacterales bacterium | reverse complement strand
ATGCGGTCAGCGGCGTCAGGCTTGATCTGAACCGCGGCAGATCCGCTGGCGACACCTATGATTCGATCGAAAATCTGGCTGGTTCGGGGTTCGATGACCGCCTGATCGGCGATGGCGCGGCCAATATGCTGACCGGACAGGGCGGGAACGATACGCTCAACGGCGGCAACGGCGATGACACGCTGATGGGGGATTTCGCCTATCAGGGGGATGCGCCACCGCGCCCGGGTCTTGGGACCGGCTATGCCACGCTGGGTGCAGATGCGACCAACAATAGCGTCGCAACCGCCTTTGACATCTCGAACAATTTCTCACTGGCCGACGACCCTGACATCTTCGACTCGACGACCGTTCTGCACACAACCGTCAACGCCACCGGAAATGGCCAGGGCGGATACTACCGTATCGACCTGGCGGCGGGCACCGTGATCACGGTTGATATCGACGGGATTGCCGATCCCAATGTCCATGACAGCTTTGTCAGGCTGCTCGACAGCAACGGCAATGTGGTCGCCGAGAATGATGATGGCGGCGACGATCCCGGCTCCAACAGCGGGCGGGACTCAAGTGCCGTCTTCGTCGTTCAGGAAACCGGAACGTATTATATTCTTGAAGGCAGCTGGTCCCCCGACGCGCCGGGCAATGGCTTTGCAAACGAAGTGCCGACCGGGTCCACCTATGAATTGAACGTCTCGGTCGAATTCCCGCCCGCACCTGCAGAACCCGGCACCGCAGGGGCCGATGTCCTGCGCGGCGGCAATGGCAATGACCTTCTGGATGGCGGGTTGGCGGCCGATACGCTGGTCGGCGGGGCGGGCGAGGATTCCTTCCGCTTCTCCACAACGCTTGGCAGCGACAATATCGACCGGATCAGTGACTTCAACGTGGTCGACGATCTGATCCTGCTCGACAGTCTGATCTTCACCGATCTGGGGGCCGACGGCGCGCTCGCCTTTGGCGCGTTTCACAAAAGTGCGGCAGGTGTTGCGGGTGCGGCTGACGACCGCATCATCTATGACACCGACAGCGGTGCGTTGTACTACGATGCCGATGGCTCGGGCGATGGTGCCGCCGTTCAGTTTGCGCAACTGCGCGCGAACCTGAACATCTCGTCCGGCGACTTCGTCGTGATCTGACGCCGACCAACGGGGGGTGCCTTCGGGCCCCCCTTTTTTTCAAATGGCGCTTGCCGCCCATGGGCATCAGAATGGAAGACCTAATGGTAAAGCGTCCAACCGACCGCCGCGCAGTGTTGATCGCCGCCGGAGCAGCCGCCCTCGCCGCAGCCGCAGGGACCGCCGCCGCACAGGGCACGGATATTCGCGGAACGGTCACCTTCAGGGGCGGCGCGGCGATTCCGGAAGGGCGCATCGCGATCTACCTCGAAGATCTTGCGATTCAGGATCAGGCGCAGCGGCGTCTCGCCGAGGCGCATCTGACCAGCGATGGCCGGGCAAAGGTGATCGGCTTTTCCGTCCCCGGGCCGGATGGCCTGACAGCCGCGCCCAGCCTGCAGATCGTGGCCCGCCTCGCGCGGGCGGATGGCTGGCTGATCGCGCGCGGCAGCGCACAGATCACGGCGCAGGCGCCCGTCGATATCACCCTGAATGCAGTGACGTACTGAAGGACCACGCCCCACAGCGCGATTGCCACCACCACAGAAGATACGGGTTGTCGAGGCAGCCCCTTGACCATCTTGGATATCGGGTCCCCGTAGTAGCCGCTGCGGGAGTCGAACGGCTTTGTTGCACAAATCGATCCAGGTGATTCATCTATTGAACCCAACGTGATAGCTGGAAGTCGTGAGCAGACCGAACACACCGACCTACAAGGCCTTGAACTGGCCCCGCGTACAGCAAGGTACTCAAGCGCCGGGGCTCGCTATCGATCTGGTTCGATTCTGACATGGCGTGAACCGCGAAGCCGACCGGCACGCGTGGTCGACAGCCCGTCTGCAGCGACGCTGCCGCGCAGACCTGCCTGACGATGAAGGTCCTTGTCGGGATGGCATTGCGGCAGATCGCGCCATGAGAACGCCACTGGTCCGAGTGACCATGGCGAGGTGGCTTCGTCGACAGCTTGCTTTGCCTGATCGGCCTTGACCGGGACGTGCCGGACCTCGGCACGGGGGATCAAGGTCGAGGGCGAAGGGGAGTGGAACGCGGGTGAGCATTGCGGTTCAAAACGCCACGTCCGACGCAAGGTCCATCTGGGGATCAATGAGGAAACACTGGTGGTCCGGGCAGTCGACCTCACCAGCAGCGATATCGGCGGCACCCCCAAAGTTGCCGGTACTTCTCGACCACATCTCGCCAGACCAAAAGATCGCGACCGTCACGGCTGACGGTGCCGATGACACCCGAAAGTCCCGCGATGCCATCGCCGAACGGGGCGCTGCCGCAATCATCCTGCGACGCAAGAACGCCAAGCAATGAAAAGCTGTCACCGCAGACATGATTGCGGGCAACAAGGCCCTGCGGGCGTCGAAATACCTCGGCTGCGCGCTCTGGCGACGATGGAGCGGCTACCACCGCCGAAGCCGCGCGAAACCAAGGTGCATTGTGTCAAACCGCTGGGACAGCGCCTCATGCCGCGCGACTTCGACGGTCAGGCGGCGGAGTTTCAGCTTTGTGGCCGTCCTGAACGGCTTCGCCGTGCTTGGCGTCCCCGTCGCAAAAGTCGCAGGATAGGTCTGTCAAGGGAGAGGGGCAGTCCGACCGTCAGCCGATTTGTGCAACAGAGCCGCCCTGGCTGCCCAATTCTGCACCAACGACAGGCCAAACGCCGTCGGTCGCATCGCCGGTGCACGGTCATGAATCGGGATTCCGGCACGCTGACCGAAGATGCGCTTGGCGTAGCAGATCAGGTGTTCCAGCGACTACATCCCAAAAAGGGCGGCGGGCAGGAATTCGCCATAGGCGGCCTCGGCCTCGGCGTGATCGCCAGCCGCCCGTCGTGATAATGCTTGACCAGATGGTGGTATGGATTGCGCTGAAAGGCCACTGGCTTCAGCCACAGTGTATCTATCGGGGCCGCCCCCAACCCCGCCAGCCGCGCCCGGTTGGCCACCAGATTCGGCAGGTCAAGGCGCAGGATGTTGTGGCCAACCAGATGCGCTGCCCCGTCGCACAGCGCCTCTAGCCGGTCCAGCGCGGGGTCTAATGCAGCCCCTTTGTGAACCAATGCCGCCTCACCCCGCACCGCCGCAAAGGCAAAGATCCGTGCAGACTTCGGAGCGACCTCCAGATCAACTGAGACGCAAGCTGCAAGGAAAGGGGCGGGATCACAGGTCAAACGTCATGCATCCGAATTCCAAGGGTCAACAAGGGCTTCCAAGCCATTGATAACCTTGCCACCGGGATTCGATAGCCTTAGATTTCAGCCGCCAGCTGCTTTTCGATATTGGTAGCCACCCCCTGCCACCCTGCCGCAATGCGACCACTTCGAAACGCAGACTGCTTTCTCAGGGTGTGCTGGCAAGCATCACCAACTGTCCGCGCTGCAGGCTGGATCGCTAAACACTAGGCTGGTTGGCCGATCCGAGACACCCTGCCCCGAGCATCTTCTTTTGCAGAAACCACGACCAGCCCCAGCTTCTTGCCCAGCGCTCCCGACAGAGCACCACGAGCGCTGTGCGCCTGCCACCCCGTCGCGGCAACGATCTCCTGCATCGAAACACCCTGAGGCCGCTGCAGAATCGAGATCAGCAGCGCCTGCTTTGTTCCTGTGCGCAGTGTAGGGTGTTTCAACTCGGGTTCGGCATTGGCAACGCCATAGCTCGCCACTCTTGTCTTTACCACCACCGGTTCGATCCCGATGGCGAGCAATCCTGCCTCCGTAACCACCAGCGTGGTACCGTGCCCATCGCCCGTTTCGCACCAGAGCGGCTCATTCCGGCGCACATTGGCGTCGACCTCCTGCAGCCAGCCGTGTTCGATCATCTTCGTAACAGCCATCTTTGCCGCCGCACCGCCCAGCCCCTTGGGCAACGGCAGGGCGATTTTTTCGGGGCGCTGGGTCCCGGCGTTGAGAATGATGGTCTGGGTTTCGGTCAGCTTGGTCATGG
>JAAFHS010000104.1:0-3516 GCA_013298485.1 Rhodobacterales bacterium | reverse complement strand
TCATGGCGGGGTTCCTCTATCTGTCGTGCGTTGCAAGGAACGCAGCGATGCGCGACATCAGATCGTTGTGACCGTCGTCATCCGTCCCGATGATCACGCCGTCAATTTCGTCGCGTTCGCGACTGGCGATCTCGCGAAGCAGGGCGATGGCATCGTCGCAGGCGGCAAGGCGTTCGGCCTCTCACATAGCGGTGATCGCGTCCTGTTCGATCTGGTGGCGCTGGGCGGGATCAAGCGGCATGTTCGCCCTCCTTGAAGGCACTGTCGGTGATCTGGCGCAGCAGACTGGTGTAGTGGTTCAGGGTGCCGACATGGCCCCAGTTGATCTCGTCGGGGTGCATCTCGAAATGGTCGTCGCTCAGGGCCTTCAGACGGTCCAGCATCGCGTCGATCTGGAACTGGGTGGTGATGAAGGCGTCGAGGGCATTGTCCTTAGTGGCGTTGGCGCGACGGTTGTACATGGCGTGGTCTCCGGGGGGAATTGCATCGTCCTGGTGCAAACATCATCGCTCTGCCAAACGACTATATGAATTTTATATCATTGAAATAAATGGATATTTCAAATAATCTGCTGAATTGACCGCACAGCTCCCCACCCCTGAGGATGATACGTCTGTGATTGCTTTGTGGAAAGTTCGTGATCTGGCTGTAGGCGACAATAAGAGCGAGCCTTGGACTTGTTGCCCAGCTTGCTGGAAACATGGTTCGGCTTACGAGCCGGTATGGTGGGCCAGTTCGCTCGCCAGATAGGCCGCAACCAGGGTCAGGTGACTATCCGCGCGAACTTCAAGCCGTTCCAGTATCCGGGCGAGCGTTAGCACTTGGCGCGCTTCGGCCTCGGTCGCCAAAGCTGCCAGACCGGCCGGTGGGCCAGCTTGCCACAGGTCGCAAAGGCCAGCCAGCACCCGTTCCCCATAGTTTTGGCCAAGAGATGGCACAGTCTTCCGGGTGCTGCGAAAGACGCGTGAGACCTGTTCGATCACCTGCTGCATCCGGGTTGGGTCTGGCAACGGATCAATTCCGGGGTTGACCACGGCCAAGCGATCGCCATCGGGACAAAGCACCGAGATCAGAGACAGCGTCACGCTGTTCCAGCCCGGTTTCAGCTGGACAAGGATCGCGCTGGAGCGGTGAACCAGCGATGCCAACGATGCGGCCTCGGTCGCAGTTTCGGCCGTGAGGGCGACTGGCTCGACCTGGCCCTGCAGGTCCGCGATGCTTAGGGTGTACGTCTGCGCAATGTCATCAAGCACCACCGTCCCGCTGGCCGGGCGCTCAAGGACCGCCATCACTGGCACAGCACTGCGTGACAATCCAGAGCCGAGGGCCACTTTCCCGGCGTCAAGCAATGCGGACCATGTCCCATGTAAGGCGCCGCCGGATCTGAGGTCGGCAATCTTGAGGGGACGCAGAATCTTTGCGCCGCTGCAGCGGCTGGGCGAGAGCGAGCCATCCTTGGCGAGGAAAGGCTCAGAGATTTCCAGTAGATGCCCAACAAGTCTCGACGGCGGCTGCAGCCCCCACAATGCCGTTCTATAAGCACCGAGAGGCGAAAAGTCTGGATCAGCCCCCCCCGCGCGGGCTTGTGTCACCCGCAAGTGGCGTAAGGCCGCGACGTCCCACAAGTGCAGGGTCAGACCGCGCGCGCCGCTCAGCGTGGTCCAGCGCTCTGCGCCAAGCACTTGACAGGACATGGGTGCCGCTGCGGCGAAGTCGCGCCGTGGCATACCGGTCATCACGGCGTCAGTGCTGCGCGTACGCAATGTTTCCGTGAGAGCCAATGTTCGCGCCAACCTCGCAAGAAACTCGGGTGGATCAAACTGCACCGACTGTTCACGCGCCATCGCTGCCATGTTGGACAGGGTGAGGAGTTCCGAGGCCAAACGCGGCGCGGCTCCCGCCCGTGCCGACACTCCAAGGTCGAGAAAGGTTTCGGCAGCCGATGCGGCCAGTCCGCGAAACACCTGCGCCACGGACCCGGTCAGGGACGCGGCGACGGCATCAAGCCAGCCTTCATCCAAAAGCGGCTCGGGATCAGGTTTTGCGAATCCAACCGGACCGACGAGCCCGTTTCGTTGGCGAATGACAATCAGGGCTGCGGCAATCAGGGCGCGACGGCGCGACTTCGGGCCTTTGAACAGCGCTTCTTCCAGAGGTTGGTTTGGCACAAAGGACACCTCACCTTCCATGGCCGGGAAGGTCACGCGGATGGTGCCGCCTTCGGTTCCATCCGCGCCTGCGCCCGCGAGCGGGACCAGCGCCAGAGCCTCGTCAAGCACTGCTCCGGCAAACGTCGCAACGTCGGCGTCAGTCAGCGCGACCAAGGCATCGCGGGCATTTTGCGGCGGTTCGGCGCGTGTCTCATGTTCGAAGGAACTGCCTTTGGGCGCATCCCTCAGCGCCATAACGGCGTGAACAATATGGCGGCATATGCCAGGGGCCGGACAGGTACAGCGCGCTGCAGCCGGCCCTTTGGGCGGGATCGTCACGGTAAAGCCTTCAACGATAACTTGGGCGAGGACTTCAGTCAGCGTGACAATCTCGGCCGTTTCCGTTTCTCGATCCTTCAGCGCGCGTTTCATCAGCCCGGCCGAAGCCAACGCCGCCAGAGCGGCGTCATCAAAGCTGCCCAAAAGATCCGGCAGGCTCATCGCATGATCCCGGCCAGCCACTGCGCCAGCTGGTCAGGCGTCATCGCAGCAATCTTCATGCCAAGACCGGCCAGCCGCTCCGCGACATGGTGGTCGACCCAGTCCGAACCGACATCATCCAGCGCACTAAGGCCGATCATCTTGACGCGGGCTTCTGCCATCTGCGCGACCATCTGGTACAACAATCGCGGCGAAGACCCTTCGGCGAAATCCGAGATCAGACAGAAGATCGTGCGCTCGGGTGTGCGGATATATTTCGCGCAATAGGCCACCGCCTTGCCGATGTCGGTTCCCCCGCCCAACTGGACGGACAACAAGGTTTCCAAAGGATCGGTCAATTTACCCGTCACATCGACCACTGATGTGTCAAACAGCACCATCGAAACTGTCACACCGGGCAAGCCGGACAGGATCGCCGCCATCACCGCCGAGTGTATGACGCTGTCAGTCATCGAACCTGACTGGTCCACGCACAGGATGATGTCCCATGGCAAGCGGCGGCGTTGGCGCGAGAAGAAGCGCAAGTCATCAGCCAGCAAGCGCTGGGTTGCGGGGTCATAGTGGTCAAGGTTGCGGCGCAAAGTGCCCCGCCAATCAAAGTTGGCGGCGGACCGGTTGGGCGAGCGACGGAAGCGGTCACGGCGGCCCGAGAACGCGCGCAGGATTTCGGTTTTCAGGCGGGCCACCAAATCGGCGATGACACTCGCAGCGACTTCACGGAGTTTGTCCTTGACCTCGGGCTTGGCGCGCCCGTGGAAGGTCAGCAGAACCTTCAGCAAGTCGGGGTTTGGTTCTATCTCGGCCAGCGTGGCAGGGTCGTTCAGCAATTCGCTGATATTGTAGCGTTGAAGGGCGTCGCTTTGCA
>JAAFHS010000103.1:1295-7613 GCA_013298485.1 Rhodobacterales bacterium | reverse complement strand
CGACCTGTCGGTCACCTTTGCCATCCCCAAACGCGGGGCCTGGCCCTGGACCCCGCCTGCGCAACTGCGCGCCGTGCAGGACGTGTCGTTCGATCTGAACCCGGGCGAGACGCTGGGCATTGTCGGGGAAAGCGGGTCGGGCAAATCCACCCTCGCCCGCGCCATTGTGGGCACGGTGCCCGCGTCCGGCGGGCAGGTCCTGTGGCAAGGCCGCGATCTGCTGGCCCTGACGGGCGATGCCCGTCGCGCGCAGCGCTGCGATGTGCAGATGATCTTTCAGGACCCCCTCGCCGCCCTGAACCCCCGCATGCCGGTGGGCGAGATCATTGCCGAACCGCTGGTCACGCATCAACCCGGCCTGCCCAAGGCAGAGGTCAAGGCCCGCGTGCGCGACATCATGGACCGCGTCGGGCTCTTGTCGAACCAGCTGAACCGCTATCCGCACGAATTCTCCGGCGGCCAGTGCCAGCGCATCGGCATCGCGCGCGCCCTGATCCTGCAGCCAAAACTGGTGGTCTGCGATGAACCTGTCTCGGCGCTGGATGTCTCGATTCAGGCGCAGGTTGTCAATCTACTGGCCGATCTGCAGCGCGACATGGGCCTTGCGCTGATTTTCATCGCGCATGATCTCAGCGTGGTCAAACATATCTCGGACCGGATCATGGTGATGTATCTGGGCCGTCAGATGGAAACGGCCGCGGCCAAAGACCTGATCCGTGACCCGAAGCATCCCTATACCCGCGCATTGATTGCGTCGGTGCCGATCCCTGATCCGGTCACCGAAAAGGCCCGCCCGCGTGTGGTGCTGGAAGGCGATCTGCCCTCGCCGCTGCGCCCGCCATCTGGCTGTGCCTTCCGCACCCGCTGCCCCATCACGCAACCCGACTGCGCCCGCGACACGCCCCCGCTGCGGGCCGTGTCCGACACCCATGTCGTGGCCTGCCCCTATTGGCAAACGGGTGAGACGGCAGCAGGCCCGTAGCGCAGAACAAAGGCGCCGCTCCAAAGCGCGACAGGTCCGGCAGGCCACAAGACCATAAAGGCGTGCTGCGGCACTGCGCGCAGATCACTCACCCTGTGATGATGTGTGGCGGAGGCGGTGGGATTCGAACCCACGGAACGGTTCCCCGTTCGCTCAGTTAGCAACCGAGTGCTTTCGGCCTCTCAGCCACGCCTCCGACGCAATCCATGTAGCCGGGTGTGGCAAAAGGGGCAAGAGGGAAAGGCTGCTGATCGCTGTGGTATGCAAGACCGCTCTGCCATCACCGCTACATTGCAACCCCATCTTTGCGATCTTGTCACTGCTGTGCGTTCGGCCTTTGACAACGGCTTCGGCCAGCAGATGCAGCGCTGTTCGCCGATATCCCCGGGCGCAGCCCGTTGGTCGCCTTTCACCCCCACAATCCCCGATTCGCCGTAAATGGTTAACGCGGTTCATACCCGTCGCGCGTCTGGCCGGTTCCTGTAGACAATCCGGCCCTTTTCCATACGCTTCATCTGTTGGAAACGAATGCGATTAACGCCGCGTTCGCAAGGGGTTGTCAGGCGTTGAACAGGAAGTGCAGCACATCGCCGTCCTTCACCTCATAAGTCTTCCCCTCGACCCGGAACTTGCCTGCTTCCTTCGCTCCGGCCTCGCCTTTTCCGGCGATGTAGTCGTCATAGGCAATGGTTTCGGACCGGATGAAGCCTTTCTCGAAATCGCCGTGGATCACGCCCGCCGCCTGCGGCGCAAGGGTGCCTTTCGGAATCGTCCAGGCACGGGCTTCCTTCGGGCCGACCGTGAAATAGGTCTGCAATCCCAACAGGTTATAGCCCGCCTTGATCAGCCGGTCCAACCCCGCCTCATGCAGGCCCATCTCTTCCAGAAACATCGTGGCCTCCTCTGCGGCCAGTTGGCTGATCTCTTCCTCGATCCGGGCTGAAATCACCACCGATGCCGCACCTTGCGTGGCCGCCATCGCTGCGACACGCGCCGACTGGCTGTTGCCGCTGGCCGCTGATGCCTCTTCGACATTGCAGACGTACAGCACCGGTTTCGCCGTCAAAAGCTGAAGCAGACGCCACTGGCGAAGGTCATCCTCGGCCACCTTCACGCTTCGCGCCGGCTGCCCATTTTCCAGTACTTTCAACGCCATACGCAGCAGACGGTCCTGATCCACCAAATCTTTTTCCCCGCCTTTCAGCTTGCGCGCGAGCCCCGCCAGACGCCGCTCGATGCTTTCCAGATCGGCCAGCATCAGTTCGGTCTCGATGGTTTCGGCATCCGCCACCGGGTCGATCCGCCCCTCGACATGGGTGATGTCGCCATCCTCGAAACACCGCAGCACATGGGCGATGGCATCGCATTCCCGGATGTTTGCAAGGAACTGATTGCCCAGCCCTTCCCCTTTGGAGGCGCCGCGCACAAGGCCTGCAATATCGACAAAGGTCATGCGTGTCGGGATGATCTGCTTGCTGTGTGCAATCGCGGCAAGCAGGTCCAGCCGCATGTCGGGCACGGCGACCTCACCCACATTCGGCTCGATCGTGCAGAACGGAAAGTTCGCTGCCTGCGCCGCTGCTGTCCGGGTCAGTGCGTTGAAAAGCGTAGATTTTCCAACGTTCGGCAAGCCGACAATACCCATCTTGAAACCCATGCCACGCCCCTTTTGCGGTGATGATCCTGCCATAGCGAAGCAGGGCCCGCGCTGCAAGCCTGCGACGCCGCCTTGATTTTCGGGCGGCTTTCCGGCACCTGTGCCGCATGCTCTTGAAAGGCCGGACGCATGACCAGAATTGACGATACCTTTGCGCGCCTGCGGGCCGTACGGAAAAAGGCGTTCGTGGCCTATATCATGGCGGGCGATCCGGACGCCGAAACCTCGCTCGCCGTGATGAAAGGCATGCCCGGCGCGGGCGTGGATATCATTGAACTGGGGATGCCGTTTACGGACCCCATGGCTGACGGCCCGACGATCCAGCTGGCAGGGCAGCGGTCGCTGGAAGGCGGCATGACGCTGGACAAGACCCTTGCCATGGCGCGGGCTTTCCGGGCGGACGATCAGATCACCCCGATCGTGATGATGGGCTATTACAACCCGATCTATTCACGCGGGGTTGACCGGTTCCTGACGGATGCAAAGGCGGCTGGCATCGACGGGCTGATCGTCGTCGACCTGCCGCCCGAAGAGGATACCGAGTTGTGCCTGCCCGCACAGGCCGCGGGGTTGAATTTTATCCGGCTGGCGACACCGACGACGGATGCCAAGCGGCTGCCGAAGGTTCTGCAGAACACCAGCGGCTTTGTCTATTATGTCTCGGTCACCGGTATCACGGGGGCGGCGGCGGCGGTGGCGACAGAGGTCGCGCCTGAAGTCGCGCGGATCAAGGCGAGCACAAATCTGCCTGTGATCGTGGGCTTTGGGATCAACACGCCTGCGTCCGCCCGGGCAATTGCGTCGGTTGCCGATGGCTGTGTGGTCGGATCGGCCATCGTGAAGGATATCGGCGCGGGCAAGCCTGTGGCCGATGTGCTGGCCAATATCGCGGCGCTCGCTTCTGGGGCGCATGCGGCCTGAGCCGCCTTCCATTTGATCAAAAGCTTTGCAATAAGCCACCGATCTTCCGGGAGTTGGCGATGACACTGATTGCAGGCATCCAACAGGCGCGGCTGACCGACGTGCGCGCGCGCGAGGCGCGACGCTATGCGGCGGGGCGACCCAAATCGCAGGGTGCCGCCAGTGCAGACTGGCTGGACGGCGTGCCGCTGCATTGGATGACGGACTGGCCGATGCCTTTTCCGATGATCGTTGCCAAGGCCAAAGGGGCCCGGCTGACGGATATTGACGGGTTCGAGGTTGATGACTTCTGCCTGGGCGACACGGGATCAATGTTCGGCCACTCGCCACCGGCCGTGGCCCGTGCCATCGCGGCGCAGGCGCGGCGAGGGTTGACGTACATGCTGCCATCGTCAGATGCCGCCGACGTGGGGCGGCTTCTGACCGAAACGTTCGGTGACTTCCGCTGGCAGATCGCGACGACGGCAACCGATGCGAACCGCTTTGCCTTACGCGTGGTACGGGCGGTCACCGGGCGGCCCAAGGTGCTGGTGTTCAACGGCTGCTACCACGGCACGGTTGATGACACGATGGTGGGGCTGCTGCGGGGCCGCACCATCAACCGCCCCGGCCTGCTGGGGCAGTTTGCCGATCTGACCAAAACAGCCGTCTGCTGCGAATTCAACGATCTGGCGGGCGTTGCGGCGGCACTTGCAAAGGGCGATGTGGCCGCTGTGCTGACGGAACCTGTGATGACGAATTCCTGCATGGTCCTGCCCGTGCCGGGGTTCCTGCAAGGGCTGCGCGATCTGTGCGATCAGCATGGCGCATTGCTGATGATCGATGAGACGCACACGATTTCCACAGGGCATGGCGGCTATACCCGCGTCCATGGCCTGAACCCCGATATCTTTGTGGCGGGCAAATGCGTGGCGGGGGGGATGCCGACAGCCGTCTGGGGCCTGCGGCCTGCGGTTGCCGCGCGCTACGCAGCGGTCGATGCCGAACGCGACCCCGGCCATTCGGGGATGGGCACCACGCTGTCGGCCAATCCGATGCAGTTCGCCTGCCTGCGCGCGACCCTGACCGAAGTCATGACGCCGCAGAACTACGACCATATGGAAAACCTTGCCGCGCGGCTTTGCGATGGCCTTGCGGCAGTCGTGGCGCACCATGCCCTGCCGTGGCATGTGGTGCGGGTCGGCGCGCGGGTGGAATTCATCTGTGCCCCGGGTCCCTTGCAAAACGGGACCGCCGCCGCATTGGCACATGTGCCGCAGGTAGAGCAGGTGGTCCATCTGGGCCTTCTGAACCGTGGCTGCCTGATTGCACCTTTCCACAACATGATGCTGGTCAGCCCCGCCACCCGGAAACGGCAGGTGGATCGCCTGATCGCCGCTTTTGATGAAATTTTGACGGATCTTCTCACATGACCCTTTCCCCTTCCGGTTCCAGCGTCGCCGAGGCCGAGGCGTTTCTTGCAGCCCATCCGGAGATTGAGGCCTTTGACATCGTCTTGCATGATTCGAACGGGATCGGGCGCGGAAAGATCATCCGTCGGCACGAACTTTTGTCGATTTACAACAATGGACGGCATCTGCCGATTTCGATCCTCGGTCTCGATATCTGCGGCGAAGACGTCCATGAAACCGGGTTGATCTGGGATGAAGGTGACGGTGACAAGCGCGCCTGGCCTGTTCCGGGCTCGCTTGTGGCTTTGCACAATACAGCACCGCCACGCGGCGAGATGCTGATGATGTGCTACAATCTGGATGGCACGCCCATGACATCGGACCCGCGCCACGCACTCGCCCGGCAGATCAAGGCGATGGCGGACGAAGGCCTGCATCCGGCAGGCGCGTTTGAGCTGGAGTTCTTTCTGCTGGCGAACGAACGCGGGCCCGATGGTCGGGTGATGCCCGCGCGCGACGTGCTGGATGGGCGCGCCTCGCAAAAGACCGAGGTGTATTCAGTCGACGCGCTGCACGGGATGCTGCCCCTGTTTGATGACATTTACGCCGGTGCTGCCAAGGCAGGGATCAAAGCCGAGACGATGATTTCCGAATTCGCGCCGGGCCAGTATGAGCTGACGCTGCACTATCGCATGGATGTGCTTCAGGCGGCGGATGATCTGATGCGGCTAAAGCGGATCGTGCGGGCACAGGCGCGCGCGCATGGCGTGACGGCCTGTTTCATGGCGAAACCGATTGCCGATTATGCGGGATCAGGCATGCATTTCCATGTCTCGCTGATGGATGACGCGGGGCGCAACGTGTTTGTCGAAAAGGTTGAGGGGCAATGGTCCCCCGCAATCCTGCATGCCATCGGCGGGCTGCGCGCGACCATGGCGGAATCCATCCTGGTCTTTGCACCCCATGCCAACAGCTGGCGGCGGTTCGTGGGGCAATCCTATGCGCCCGTCGCCCCGACCTGGGGTGTGAACAACCGCTCTGTGGCCCTGCGCATTCCTGCGGGCGACATCAAGGCGCGACGGATCGAACATCGCCCCGCCGGCGTGGATGCAAACCCCTATCTTGTGGCGGCAACCGTACTTGCGGGCATCCGCCACGGGCTTGCGCATCACATCGACCCCGGCCCGGAGGTGACCGGCAATGGTTATGCCGCCGATGGCCCACCCATGCCGCCGGACTGGCGTTCTGCGATTGCAGCCGCCAAGGCATCACAGTTTTTGAAGGATGCGCTGGGCGCGGACATGCACCGCACGTTCATCGCGGTAAAAGACGCGGAATATGCCCGTGTCGCCCGCACCGTATCAGAA
>JAAFHS010000103.1:0-1285 GCA_013298485.1 Rhodobacterales bacterium | reverse complement strand
TGCATACGGTGTAACCGCACAGGTCAATGCTGCGCTTTCGCTGCGCAGCATTGGCAGTCAGACCATCCCCTCGTTCCGCGCAATCATCGCAGCATGCGTGCGGTTTTTTGCGCCGAGCTTGCGGCTAAGGGTTTTGACATGCAGCTTTACCGTCACCTCCTGCAGCTCCAGATCACGACCGATTTCCTTGTTTGACTTGCCCGCAAACAGGCCCCGCAACACATCCAGTTCCCGCCGCGTCAGGGCATAGGTATTGGTCATGATGGGCATATCACGATCCGTGGGGTCATATCGCGCCCCCGCAAGCAGGCGATGAATGGCCGCCAGCGTCGTGCTGCCAGACAGCGTTTTGGGAATAACACCGATCGCGCCAGCCCGGAATGCGGCCTCTATCAGGTCACGGTTCGGTGAAGACACCAGAACGGCGATCTTCACCTCTGGAAATGCCGCTTTCAATTGTGCAATCTCTTCTGCACCAGCAATCCCGCTGTCGATCAACGCGAGATCATAGGGTTCGGCCACGAGCGCGAGATGCAATTCCGTTAAGGAACTGCATTGCGCCGCAATTGATAACCCTGCCGCTTCGAAAAAAGCACTCAAGGCTTCGCGGACCAGATTTTGACGGTCAGCCAACAGTATCCGCATTCATGTCCCGTTCATATTTGCCGTTCGGCCATTCCGGCGTGCGGCGCTTCATTTTATTCGCGGTTAACTCCGCGTTGGTTCTCGTATGTCCCTAACCGGGCGGGCAAGCATCCGGTGCGAGGCGAAGCATAGCAGTCGGGGCCGTGCAGGAAACATGTCCGTTCGGACAGTATATCTTCTCCATGTGCAATGTTTTCTGCCATGCAGCGAGAGCGATCGGCGCATTGCGCGGCGCGGTTGTAGCAGAACCGGAAAACCCTTGTGCTATTGAGTCTGTAACGTTTTGGCTATGACGGCGGCAACCCGCCGATCGGCACCCAGGGCGGGCAGCAAACGACCACCGAACCCTGCCTCGTGCAGCGCTGCAGGGATATCATCCGCAACATGTCCGCCATTAGCCGCGAAATATGGCAGGCACAGCGCGTCTGGCCCAAAGGCTTCAAGGTCCGCCAGACGCGGGGACTGATCGATAAAGGCGGCCACAACCCGGCGCAGGCCCAGACTGCGGCGGATGTGCTGTGCGACAGAGGCGGCGATCACCGACGGGGCCGCACTGCGGCCCGATCCATGCGCTGCCAGAATAAGATCGGTCTGATCCGCGGGCAGGCGCATCGCTTCGCGCACCAGCGTGACCGCCAGA
>JAAFHS010000102.1 GCA_013298485.1 Rhodobacterales bacterium | reverse complement strand
TTCCGTCCCAGCCTTTGATGGCGGCGAAGATGTCATTCAGCCGCGCCTCGTGCATTTTGGAGCCGGCGACGAGGGATGCGACCTTCTGCTCCTCAATGACCTTCCAGTTGATGAAATCTTCGACATCGGGGTGATCCATGTCGATGATGACCATCTTGGCCGCACGGCGGGTGGTGCCGCCGGATTTGATGGCACCCGCGGCACGGTCGCCGATTTTCAGGAAGCCCATGAGGCCAGAGGATTTGCCGCCGCCCGACAGCTTTTCGCCCTCGCCGCGCAGCGAGGAGAAGTTGGTGCCGGTGCCGGAGCCGTATTTGAACAGACGCGCCTCACGCACCCAGAGATCCATGATGCCGCCGTCGCCGACGAGGTCGTCCTTGACGGACTGAATGAAGCAGGCGTGCGGCTGGGGGTGTTCGTAGGCGGAGGTGGATTTGGTCAGTTTGCCGGTCTGATAGTCGACATAGTAATGCCCCTGGGCCGGGCCATCGACGCCGTAAGCCCAGTGCAGGCCGGTATTGAACCACTGGGGTGAGTTGGGGGCAGCCATCTGGCGGGCGAGCATGTAGCGCGTTTCGTCGTAATAGGCGCGGGCATCGGATTCGGTGGTGAAATAGCCGCCCTTCCAGCCCCAATAGGCCCAGGCCCCTGCAAGGCGGTCGAACACCTGCTTGGCGGAAGTTTCGCCGACATTGCGTTCGTCGGCGGGCAGTTTGGCGAGTGCGTCTTCGTCGGGGACGGAGCGCCACAGGAATTCAGGGATACCCTTTTCGCGGACGCGCTTCAGACGTGCTGGCACGCCGGCCTTGCGGAAATATTTCTGCGCAATCACGTCGGAAGCGACCTGGCTCCAGCCTTCGGGCACTTCGACGGCATCGTTGCGGAACACGATTGTTCCGTCAGGATTGCGAATTTCAGAAACCGTGGTGGTGAACGCCAATGCGCCATATGCGCCGGTGTCAGCCGTCGTGAACGTCCGCTCGATCTTCATGCCCCGTCTCCAGTTTTTTGATTGCAGGCGTTTTGCCTTGCAAATTGTCCCTCGTCCCGCGCGCCATCATCAGGGACAAGACCGTTGGCCCCTGCCGCATTGAACGGGCAAGGTTCGGGCAGCCTTGCGGGCTGCATCTTGTCGTTATGATCTTTCCCTGACACCGGAACCACAACATCTAGTGGTGCCATCCAGCGCTTTGCCAAAATGAAGTAAACCGGTCGCGCAATCAACGATTATTTTTCATGTTTGCACCACATTTTGTGCTTGACGGCAAAGAGGCCACAAGGGGCGCGCGGTTATGATTTGCGGAGCGGCCTGTGCACATCCCTGTGGATCATCACGGGAGAGTGAGGGGATAGAATGCCGATTTTCACGCTGTTTCGCAGACTTGGGGGGACGCTCTCAGACCCCGTATGAAGACGTTATCCACAGGCGGATCACGATTCTGTGGGCAATTACACGCGCCGGTTGATGAGCACAATTCCGACGCCGACCAGCGCACAAGCCCCAATGAGGGCCGGTTGCAACGATTCGGAAAAAAATAATGCGCCCAGAACAAGGGAAAAGATCGGGGTGAGGAAGGAAAAGCTGGCCACCGTCGCCGCAGGATAGGACGACAGAAGCCAGAGCCAGGTGATGAATCCGCCCGCCACGATGACGCTGGCCTGCACGATCAGCCAGAAGATGTGGACCCATGCGAGATCGCGGATCGGCGGGCCGAATGCGGGGGCGGCCAGCAGCAGGATCGGCCCTGAGACCAGCACCATCCAGAAGAGCTGCCGCTCTGGCCCCGCCGCCGCCATCACGGGCCTGCGCGCGACAAAGGCCGTGGCGGCCCAGAAGATGGCGCCTGCGAGTGCGCAAAGATCGCCCGCAAGGCTGCCCTCACCCCCCTGCCCGCGCGACAGGATGGCAAGGGACGTACCTGCAAAGGCAAGGATCAGACCGATGGCCTTGACGGGCGTGATGCGTTCGCCCGGCAGGCCCAGATGCGCCATCAGCGCGAGCCAAAGCGGCATCGAGTAGAAGATGACGGAGGCGCGCCCCAGCGTGGTGAGGTCAAGTGCGATAAACAGGAACAGGAATTCGGCCGCGAAAACCGTCCCGATCAGCAGCCCGTGGGGCAGCATGGCGCGCGACAGGCCCGGCGCGATGCC
The DNA here is from genome assembly GCA_013298485.1 of Rhodobacterales bacterium. Lineage (GTDB taxonomy): Bacteria > Pseudomonadota > Alphaproteobacteria > Rhodobacterales > Rhodobacteraceae > JAAFHS01. The sequence continues at coordinate 5,531 of JAAFHS010000102.1, read as the reverse complement.
CCGATGCCGCATCCAGAGCCATACGAAGATGACGGCCAGCACGGACCGCAGGCCCGCGAAAAACACCGGCTGCAGCCCGGCATTGGTGATCTTGATGATCATCTGGTTGAGGGCGAACAGCAGGGTCACCCCCATCAGGACCGTGCCACCGATTGCATCCAGTCGTTCTTTGCGCGGCATCGGCGGCCCCCAATTCTGCGGCGACGTGATCTGACGGGCGGGGAAAGGTCAAGATACGCCGAGCCTTTCGATTTCCATTGACGGCTGGCGGACGGGCCTGTTCACCTGCACCCAACATGGTTTCAGAAAGGATGCTGTCATGGGATTGATGAGAACCCTCGTGAATGTTGCGGTAGGTGTTGCGATTGCCAAGGGGATGCAGGCCATGACGGGGCGCGGCCGGTCGGGCGGAGGCTCTACCGGCGCGGGCGGTGGCGGGGGCGGTGGCGGTTTGGGCGGGGCCTTGGGCAATGTGCTGTCGGGCGGCCGCACAGCGGGACGCGGCACGCGCTATGGCCAGGGTGCGGACCAGAACGGGCTGGAAGGCATGATGGATGGGATTCTGGGGCGCGGGCGCAGCACGGGCCGCGCACCACGCGCCAATGCGCCGAAGGGCGGGCTTGAGGATCTGCTGCAGGGATCATCCGCAGGCCAAGGTGGCACGCGGGGAAGTGCTGGCGGGGGAACGGCGGGCGGGTTTGGCGATCTGCTGGGCGGGATGCTGGGTGGCACGATCGGGGCGGGCACGGCACCGCGCACCCTGCCGGAACCGCGCGAGGAAACACTGGAAGCGGCAGTCCTTCTGCGCTGCATGATCCAGGCAGCGAAATGCGATGGCGATCTGGATGCGGATGAAAAGGCCAAGCTGATGGAGGCGATGGGCCAGGCGGAAAAATCCGAAATCGATTTTGTGAACGCGGAACTGTCTGCCGCAGTGGATGTTGATGCGCTGGTGCGGCAAATCCCCAACGGGATGGAAGAAAAGGCGTATCTGGTGTCGCTGATGGCCATCAATCTGGATCAGCAGGCCGAGGCCGAATATCTGCACCGCTTCGCGACCGCGCTGGAACTGCGCGAGGATGAGGTGAACAAACTGCATGACCAGATGAATGCGCCGCACATCTATAAGTGAGACCTGCGGTCTTTGGCGGCGCGGGCGGGCGATGCTTGGCCCGCGCGGCGATCTCTGGTAACTTCAATAACGCTTTGAAGCGTCTCATCCTTGATCGGGTTTCCCCGATCAAGGATGAGACGCAACATAACCGACGAATGACATGTCTTGGATCACCTTCAATCTGAACTCAGATTAAAGGTGATCCGCTCTAGCCGGGGACGGCCCATGACGACCGACATCATCGCCCGTTGCGCCGCGCGGGGCCTGCGCATGACCGACCAGCGGCGTATTCTTGCGCGGGTGATCGGGGCGGCAGAGGACCATCCGGATGTGGAGGAGCTGTTTGCCCGCGCAGCGCTGGTTGATCCGAAGATCAGCCTTGCGACCGTCTACCGGACCGTCAAGCTGTTTGAAGAGGCGGGGATACTGGACCGGCTGGAATTCGGCGACGGGCGCGCGCGGTACGAAGATGCGGAACGCGACCACCATGACCATCTGATCGATGTCAACACAGGCGCCGTGATCGAATTTGTTGACCCCGACATCGAGGCGTTGCAGGAACGGATTGCGGCGCGCCTTGGCTATCGGCTGATCGGGCATCGGCTGGAACTGCTGGGCGTGGCTGTCAAGACGTGATGCCCTTCCCATGCGGCAAGTGACGCTGTAAGACGCGGTCAACCCGCATTCTGGCAAGAAGGACAGCCCCCATGAGCACGATCATCGACATTCACGCGCGCGAAATTCTGGACAGCCGGGGCAACCCGACGGTGGAGGTGGATGTGACGCTGGAAAGCGGGGCGATGGGCCGTGCGGCGGTGCCATCGGGGGCATCAACGGGTGCACATGAGGCGAATGAGCGGCGGGATGGCGACAAGGCCCGCTATATGGGCAAGGGCGTGCTGGCGGCGGTTGCGGCGGTGAACGGCGAGCTGGCGGAAGAACTGGTGGGGTTTGATGCGACCGAACAGGTGGGCATTGACCGCACGATGATCGAGATGGACGGGACGCCGAACAAATCGCGGCTGGGGGCGAATGCGATCCTGGGCGTGTCGCTGGCGGTGGCGAAGGCGGCGGCGGAGTATACGGCACAACCCCTCTACCGCTATATCGGGGGCACGTCGGCGCGGGTGCTGCCGGTGCCGATGATGAACATCATCAACGGGGGCGAACACGCGGATAACCCGATTGATATTCAGGAATTCATGATCATGCCGGTCGGGGCTGACAATATCCGCGACGCGGTGCGGATGGGATCGGAAGTCTTTCACACGCTGAAGAAAGAGCTGCAGGCAGCCGGGCATAACACGGGGATCGGGGATGAGGGCGGGTTCGCACCGAACCTGAGCTCTGCCCGCGATGCGCTTGATTTCATTTTGAAATCCATTGAAAAGGCGGGGTATAAGCCGGGTGAGGATATCTATCTTGCACTCGATTGTGCGGCGACCGAATACTTCAAGGGCGGCAAGTATGAGATGAAGGGTGAAGGCAAGACGCTGTCGGTGGCGCAGAATGTGGAGTTCCTTGCGGGGCTGGCGGCGGACTATCCGATCATTTCGATTGAAGACGGCTGTTCCGAGGATGACTGGGAAGGCTGGAAGATGCTGACCGACCGTCTGGGGGGCAAGATCCAGCTGGTGGGGGATGATCTGTTCGTGACCAACCCACGCCGTCTGGCCGAGGGGATTTCGCGGGGCTGTGCGAATTCGATGCTGGTGAAGGTGAACCAGATCGGGACATTGACGGAGACGCTGCAGGCCGTCGATATGGCGCACCGGGCGCGCTACACCAATGTGATGAGCCACCGGTCGGGCGAGACCGAGGATTACACGATTGCAGACCTTGCGGTGGCCACGAACTGCGGGCAGATCAAGACGGGGTCGCTGTCGCGGTCGGACCGGCTTGCCAAATACAACCAGCTGATCCGGATCGAGGAAATGCTGGGTGAGACGGCGGAATATGCGGGGCGGTCGGTGCTGAAGGGGTAACGGCATGGCGCAGAGAGGTCTGTTCGGCCGGGGGCCGTTCCTCATGGGGCTGACGATGGTGGTGATCGGGATGCTGGCGTTCGGCGCGGTGTTCTTTGTGCCCGCCGGACAATCGGCCGAGACGATGAAGCGGATCGGCGAGATGGCGGGCATGTTCGGCGGGGCGATGATAGGCGTCGGGCTGGTGGCGATGGTGATCGGATACATCCGCTGGTCTCGGCAGGGATGACCGAGGCGCAAGCCATCATCGCCGCACTTGATCTTTCACCCCACCCCGAGGGCGGCTGGTATCGGCAGACCTGGGTTGCGGAGGGGCCCGGGCGACCGGTGCGGACGGCGATCTATTTCCTTTTGCGGGCGGTTGAGGCCAGCCACTGGCATCAGGTCGATGCGGTGGAGATCTGGCATTTCCATGCGGGGGCGCCGCTGATCCTGTCGTTGTCGGAAACGGATGCGGGGCCCGCGACGGAGGTGTTGCTGGGGCCGGATGTGCTGGCCGGGCATGCGCCGCAGGGGATTGTCCCCCAGGGCTGGTGGCAGGCCGCACGCACGACGGGGGAGTGGAGCCTTGTTGGCTGCACGGTCAGCCCGGGATTCCGGTTTGAAGGGTTCACCCTTGCGCCGCCGGGGTTTGATGTTCCAAGGGCCAGCGATGGATCATAAGGCGTTCGTCGCAGGGCTGGACCCGGAGGTGAAATCGGTGCTGACCGCGCGGTCGGACCGCGCAGGCCTCGTGCATCTGGCGGGGCATCTGGGGGCGATTGCCCTGTGCGGCACCCTGATTGCGGTTGGCGTGCCGGGATGGTGGGCCCTGCTGCCCGTGCAGGGTGTGCTGGTGATCTTTCTGTTCACGCTGGAGCATGAGGCGACGCATAAGACGCCCTTTGCATCCGAGGCCCTGAATGAATGGGTGGGGCGGGTCTGCGGTTTTCTGATCCTGCTGCCGTTCGAATGGTTCCGGTATTTCCACCTTGCGCATCACCGCTGGACCAACGTTGCGGGGCGCGACCCTGAACTGGGTAGCCCGAAGCCCGCAACGCGCGCGGCATGGGTCTGGCATGTGTCGGGTGTGCCCTATTGGACCTCGCAGACGCGGCTGATGGGGGCGCTGGTCATGGGGCGGGCGACGGGGGAGTATCTGCCGGCGGGTGCCCTGCCCCGCATTGTGGCCGAGGCGCGGGTGATGGCGGTGGGCTACATGATCGTCGCCGCATCTCTGTTTGCCACACCCATGCTGTTCTGGGTCTGGCTATGCCCTGTGCTGCTGGGCCAGCCATTTTTGCGCCTTTATCTGCTGGCGGAACATGGGATTGCCCGCAGGTGGCCAACATGTTCGAAAACACGCGCACGACATTCACGACGGCGCTGGTGCGGTTTGTGGCATGGAACATGCCCTATCATGTGGAACACCATGTCTATCCGGCGGTGCCGTTTCATCGGTTACCCGCGCTGCATGGGTTGATGCAGGATGAGTTGCGGGTGACGGCGGAGGGGTATGGGGCCTTTACGAAGGGGTATCTGGAGCGGCGATGGAGTGGACGCAATGGATCATAGTACGCTGAGAGTTTGGCTAAAAAGCCCACTTGCACTTGCGCTGGGGTTTTTCGTTATTGGTTTTGCGATGGGCAAATGGCTACCCATTACCGTTGTCAATTACTATTGGGCAGAAGCAAAAGACGGGTATTTAGAAGACGTGCCACTCGCATTCTCAGAAGTAATAGGACAGCGCAGTATCACGTTTGAAGATAACCGAGATGCGTGGATGACATTCTCACAGGGAGAGAGCGTTCCTGATGTGGGAGAGGTAATATGCGTTGAGGCCACAACCTCATGGAATGGAGCCTCATTGGACCTGCGATGGGTGTCAGATAGACGTTGTGATCCTGATCTACGCCCAGCAAAAAAAGCCCAAGTGAATGATTGAGGCGTCCAAAGCCTTAGACGGGTGAAGCCATCCCGATTGTGACGGGCACAAGTTTGCGTTGGTGATCGCGGGCGGGCTGGGATAACGCCTCGGGTATGGAAAACCCAGACAACACAGACTCTGCGCGCGGCTTTGGCTTTGCGCTGACGGCCTATCTTTTGTGGGGTTTTTTGCCAGTTTACATGAAGGCGATGGCGCATATCGGGCCTGCCGAGGTGATTGCGCACCGGGTGATCTGGTCGGTGCCGATTGCGGGTGCGGTGCTGTGGTGGCTGGGGCGGACGGCGGATTTGCGGGTGGCGCTGCGCAGCCCGCGGATGATCGGGATGGGGATGCTGACGGCGGCGCTGATTTCGGTGAACTGGGGGATCTATGTCTGGGCCATCGGGTCGGGGCATGCGCTGGATGCGGCCCTGGGCTATTACATCAACCCCTTGTCAGCGTGGGTCTGGGGGCCGTGCTGCTGGGCGAGCGGTTGGGGCGGGCGCAGATGGCGGCGATTGCGCTG
>JAAFHS010000101.1 GCA_013298485.1 Rhodobacterales bacterium | reverse complement strand
GATCATAGGCCCGCGTACTGCCGATGAAGACCGGTACCACATCACCCACCGCCGCCGCACCGGGCGCAATCGTGACCGTACCCCGCGGGCTGCAGGCAACCAGTGCGATGACCGCAATCATCGCGATGTGATGTCGCAAATTGTACGTCAAAGGCCCGCCCTTACTGTGAAACCAGCCGTCAAACCCATGCCGCAGCCGCAGATCGGTTCCCGCCGCTACAGCACATATCTTGCAATATCCGCCGACCGTGACAGCGCCCCCAGATTGGCCTCGACGAACGCGCCGTCCACCGTCACCACTTCGCCCGAACGGTCGGGTGCGGTAAAGGACAATTCCTCAAACACCCGCTCCATCACCGTATACAGCCGCCGCGCGCCGATGTTTTCAACCGCCTTGTTCACCTCTGCCGCAATCCGCGCCAGGGCCGCGATGCCATCGGTTGTGAACGTGACCGCCACCTCTTCCGTCGCCATCAGGGCCGAGTATTGCCGGGTCAGCGCGTTATCCGTCTCGGTCAGGATGCGCACGAAATCCTCTTCCGTCAGGGGCCGCAACTCCACCCGGATCGGCAGCCGCCCCTGCAATTCTGGCAATAGGTCCGACGGTTTGGCCACATGAAACGCGCCGCTTGCGATGAACAGGATATGATCCGTCTTGACCGTCCCGAACTTCGTCGACACGCTCGTCCCCTCGATCAGGGGCAAAAGATCGCGCTGCACGCCTTCGCGGCTGACATCCGCCCCCCGCGCATCGGCCCGCGCGCAGATCTTGTCGATTTCGTCCAGAAAGACGATGCCGTTTTCCTGCACCGCCTCCAGTGCCGCCGCCTTCACCGCCTCATCATCCAAAAGCTTGTCCGCCTCCTGCCCGATCAGCAGGTCATAACTGTCGCGCACCGTCACCTTTTTGCGGCTGGTGCGCCCGCCAAACGCCTTGCCGAACATCTCCTGCAGGCCCTGCATCTGCATATCCATCCCGCCTGTGCCCATCGGCATCATCGGGAAAGGTGACGCGGCATCCGGCACATCCAGCTCGATCACCGTATCATCCAGATCGCCCCGCTTCAGCTTGCCGCGGAACATCTCGCGCGTCTGCTCGCGCGCATCCTTGCCCGCCAGCGCCTCGATCACGCGCTCCTCTGCGGCTTTCTGCGCCCGCGCCTTCACATCCTCGCGCATCTGCGCGCGCGTGTCGGCCATCGCAATATCCACCAGGTCACGGATGATGCTGTCCACATCGCGGCCGACATAGCCGACCTCGGTAAATTTCGTCGCCTCCACCTTCAGGAAAGGTGCCCGCGCCAGTTTCGCCAGACGGCGCGAAATCTCGGTCTTGCCCACGCCCGTGGGCCCGATCATCAGGATATTCTTCGGATAGACCTCGTCGCGCAGATCATCGGCCAATTGTTTGCGCCGCCAGCGGTTGCGCAACGCCACGGCGACCGCGCGCTTCGCTTCTTTCTGGCCGATGATATAGCGGTCAAGTTCCGATACGATCTCGCGCGGGGTCAGATCAGTCATGGAGAATCCCTTCTTACGTGGTTTGGAACCTAGTCATTCAAGCGCTGCGCGAAAACCCCGCTCGCAGCGAAATCACCTCGCATCACATTCGCAGGACCACGCTGACACACGCTCTCACTTCATGGCGAGTCTGGGTTAGCGATTACCTGTAAGCGACGAATGGGAGTTGATGATGAGCTTGAATGTGACCAAAACGATCATGACTATGGCAACCGCTGTCGCCTTGCTCGGGGTCCCAGCATTTGCAGAAAACGCATTGCAGTCTGGAACCTTCAGTGGACAACAGGGCCACGCTGTATCGGGCACCGCGACGATAATCGAAGACGGCGGTAAGTACTTTGTCGAGCTTGGTGACGACTTTTCGCTCGATGGCGCACCCGACCCAAGCGTTGCCCTTGGAAACGACGGTGTCGATCCCTCGACAAAGACCCAGAACCTGACCTCACTGACCGGACGTCAGCGTTTTGCCCTTCCGGATGGTGTCGATCCTGCCGGATATAACGAGATTTACATCTACTGTGCCGAATTCAGTGTCACACTGGGCGTCGCAAAGCTGCAGTAAACGCGAAAACGGCGATCTTGCCCGTTAAACGCTCCCTGCCGCTGCATAGGGCGGCAGGCGATCTTTTCCCGGAAAACGGGGCAGGGTGCGCATGATACCTGCGCGCAGCGGCACCCACCACGTCCCCAGCGCCGTCACAACAGCGCCCAAAAGGATCACAACGGCAATCCACTGCCCAGCCCCCGCGCCTTCGTTGCCAGCCACGATCCATCCCAGGACCAGCGCAATATAGATGATCGCCGCCGTCAGGAATGACCGTCGGTCAATCACCAGCGCCAGGATTGCAATCCCGATCAGTGCGATGGCAAGCGCGCCCATCCCGAACGTGCCCCCTGTGTTGTAAAGCGTCAGTGCCACGGTGTTGACCAGCGCCGGTGCCGCCATCAGATGCAGCCAGAACCCGGTCGCCGCGTGCCGCCCCAGGCGATAAGGATCGCGCGTGTCAAACCACATGCCTGCCAGGAATGCGACAATGCCGAACCCCAGCGTCGCCAGTGCAAACTGCGGGCTGTTGCGCAGATCGAATAGCCCCGCGCCGAACGCAGGCCCGGTAAAGCCCTGCAGGGCGTCAAAGCTGGCGGTCATCGCATAAACTGCGATAAGCCCGAACAGACCCAGGACAAAGGCCGAAAACGGCAATTTGAAGCGCCGGTACCACAGCGCCATACCGGCCATGGCCGCCAGCGATGCAATCACCATCAACAGGCGCGGCGCACTGTCGGCCTGCGCCAGAACCGACAGGACTGACACAAAGATGCTGCCGCCAAAGGTGGAGGCCAGAACCATGCTGGGCAAATTCATCCGCCGCTTCAGCGTGAAATACATCGCCCACCACCACGCGATCCCCGCGATGATCAGTGGCAGTACAATCAGCATCGCCACGCCACCGAACCACGCCAGAAACCCGCCGATCCCGCCCAGCAGGATCACAAGGCCGACCGAGACAAAGATCTCGGAAAAGCCCCGGAAGAATTCAAACGGCTCATCCTCGGCCGGCATTGCGGCGCGCTTGCCGGCACGATCCTGCGCCAGGGCGCGCAGAGAGGCAGCTTGTGCTTCATTCAACAGGCCCGAGGCGACGGCGGCACGCAGATCGCCAGCGCTGATTTCGGCGGGGTCATCAACCACGGATCGTCTCCACCGTCAGATTGCCGTTGGTATAGACGCAGATATCGGCGGCAATCGCCATCGCACGGCGCGCGACATCTTCGGCGGAAAGGTCGGTCGTCATCAGCCCGCGCGCGGCCGCAAGGGCGTAATTGCCGCCCGATCCGATGGCCGCCACATCATGTTCAGGTTCCAGCACATCACCCGCGCCGGTGATGATAAAGATATCGCGCCCGTCCGTTACGATCAGCATCGCCTCGAGGTTGCGCAGGTATTTGTCCATGCGCCAGTCCTTGGCGAGGTCCACACTCGCCCGTGCCAACTGGCCCGGATTGGCCTCCAGCTTTTTCTCCAGCCGCTCCAGCAGGGTGAAGGCATCGGCGGTGCTACCCGCAAATCCCACCACCACATCTTTGTCACCCGGCGACAGCCTTCGCACCTTGCGCGCGGTACCCTTCATCACGGTCTGGCCGACGCTGACCTGCCCGTCGCCCGCGACCACAACCATACCACCACGCCGCACCGCCAGAATCGTCGTGCCATGCCATCCGGGAAATGTGTTATCCGCCATGATCACCCCTTGGTTCCGCGCAATATGCGCATCCATGGCGCAAAACAAAAGGGCGGTCGCAATGGACCGCCCTTTGAAACCTGACGCCCTGCTTCAGATCGCCGATTGAATCCAGGTGGCAAGTGCGGCCTTGGGCGCGGCGCCGACCTTGTTCGACACGACCTTGCCGTCCTTGAACATGAACAGCGCCGGGATGCCGCGCACGCCCAATGTGGCGGGGCTGTCGGGGTTTTCGTCCACGTTGACCTTCACGATCTTGATTTTGCCCGCATATTCGGTGGCCAGCTCTTCCAGGGCCGGGCCGATCTGGCGGCAGGGGCCGCACCATTCGGCCCAGAAATCGACGACGACGGGAACGCTGGACTGGCGCACTTCGGCATCGAAGGTGGCGTCAGTGACGGCGACAGTGGCATTGCCCATGGATGTTCTCCGGATAATGGGTTGGGCAATGAACCTAAGAAGGGGCGGGGATAACGTCAAGGGATAGTGGCGCGGGCAAGCGCATCTCTCACGATATCGGGATCAAGGGGCATCAGGGTTGCCGTCCGCGTCCACAGGATGGCGGTTTCAACCGAATGGCCGGGATAGATTTGCGCCAGAGCCGCCGCATAGGCCCCCATCTGGCGCAGAATGCCTTCCGGCACCCCTGACGCGCTTGCCGGAACCACCTGATTGGACTTGAAATCCACGGCCAGCACGCGGTCACCCTCCACGATCAGCCGATCAATCGATCCCAGCATGCGCTGCCCGGCGATCACCGCTGTCACCGGCACTTCGGCCAGCGTGCCGGGGCCGAACAGCCCCGGATGTGCCGCCCAGACGGCCCGCGCCTCGTCCAGAACATCCCCGGCCCCGATGGCGGCAGCGAAAGCCGTCAACACATCCGGTGGCGTCTCCGGCGGCAGTTCCAGCAGGCGGTGCAGCGCCGTGCCGCGCGCCAGTGCAACCTCGGTCTCAAGACCCGCCTCACCCGGCAGCGCCTTTGCACCCCCCAGATCGGACGGTGACACTGCCATCATCGCCGCCGCCGCCATCGGTGCCCTTTGCCGGGCCCAGGGCGGCAGATCGACGTCCCGCGCCGCAACGCTTTGCGCCGGATTGCCCGCGGGCCAAACCCCGTACCCATGCACCATCCCGCCATCCGGCTGCACATCTGCCCCCGCGCGCCGCATGCCATCGCGGATCAGCCGGTACCAGCTGTTGCCCGTGTCATCCTTGACCTCACCCGCCGCCGCGACGATCAGCCGGCTTTGCGCCCGCGTCATCGCCACATACATCAGCCGCATCTTTTCGGCCTCGCGCAGGTTCTTGCGCGCGGCAGCCTCCGCCGCGATCAGGGGCGGGCTTTCTTCGGCCCTGGCCTTCCAAACCACCGGTCCGTCCTGCAGATCGAAGATCTGGTCATGCTCCCTGTCCGTCTTGTCCGCCGTATCCGGCATGATGACAATCGGCGCTTCCAGCCCCTTTGCCCCATGCACCGTCATCACCCGGATGCGTCCGCCGTCGGTTTCCATCTGCCGCTTGACGCTGATCTCATCCGCATCCAGCCAGGCCAGAAATCCCGTCAGGCTGGGCACTTCGGTCCCCTCATAGGCCAGCGCCTGGGTCAACAGCTCGTCAATCCCGTCTTCCGCCTCAGTCCCCAGTCGCGCCAGCAGTTTGCGCCGCCCGTCATACCGTGTCAGGACGCGCTCGATCAGGTCGTAAGGGCGCAGAAAATCCGTGGCATTGCGCAGATCGGTCAGCATCGCATGCACATCGGCATAGCGGCTGGCCTGGGCGTCCAGCGCCTCCCACAACAATCCCGCGCGGTCCTGCGCCAGATCATAAAGTGCCCCCTCTGTCAGCCCCCCTAAGGGCGACCGCAACACTGCCGCCAGCGACAAATCATCCATATCGGTGGCCAGAAACGCCAGCAGTGCCACGATATCCTTGACCGCAAGCTCGGCGCGCAGCTTTAACCGGTCCGCGCCCGCAATCGGCAGGTTCAGGGTTTTGCAGGCGCGGATCACTTCAGCGAAAATGTCCTGCCGCCCCTGCACCAGAACCAGAAAATCACCCGGCGTGGCGCGCCGCACGCCATCTTTCGTGGGCACCATCATGCCATCGGTCAGGGCCGCGCTGATCCACGCCGCAACGCGCCGCCCCATGATGGCCGCGTGATGTTCGTCTGTCACCAGATCCACGGGATCAGACCAGTCTTCATCCTCGGTCTTTTGTGCGGGCGGGATGATGGGCCATAACTCCACCAGACCCGGCATCTGGTCGTGATGCGCCAGATGCTGCATGGCCCCGCCCACACTGGCGGTATCCGCCACGGCAAAGGTCGCATCCACGACCTGCAGAATAGCGGGCGATGACCGGAAGGAATGTTCAAGATCCATCACCTGCAACGATTTGCCGACGTCCGACAGGCGCTGGTCGAACATCCCCTTCATCCGGTCGAACGCCGCGACATCCGCGCCCTGGAATGAATAGATCGACTGCTTTTTGTCCCCCACGACAAATACTGTGCGGGCGCGGTCACGCGGGCCTGCCCCTTCCATGAACGCATCCGTCAGCCGTTCGAACACCTGCCACTGATCGGGGGATGTATCCTGCGCCTCGTCCACCAGAATATGATCGATCCCGCCGTCCAGCCGGTACAGCACCCATTGCGCCACCGACGGATCGGTCAGCAGCGCGCGCGCCCGCGCGATCAGATCGTCAAAATCCAGATACCCGCGTGCCGATTTGCGCGCGTCATAGGCGGGCAGAAAATGCCCGGCAAAAGCATGCAGGACGGCAGTCTTTTGTGCGGCCCCAAAGGCCATGCGGCGTGCGCGTGCCGCCTCGACCCGTCCCATCAGCGCATTCAGGCGTGGCATCAGATTGGCCATGCGCTTTTGTACAAGTTTTGTTGGGAATGCTCCGATCTTGGCGAACCCTGCCTTCTCCTTTGTCTTATAAAGAAGTGGATCCTCAAGCCGCTCAAGGGTGGTGAAATTATGCTGTTGTAGATCAACCTTGCGCAATTTTTGGGCCGCCGTGCTGTCATGATCGCCGCTACCTTCCAGCACCGGCAGCAGCGTATCGAAAATGTCGGCCTCATCGCCCAGCAGAACATCGGCAAGGATGCGCGCCTCGGATTCGTCGCCGCGCAGCCCGAATAGCTCAAGGCAGCGATCCATCTGCATGGGCGCGGCAAACTGTTCGCGCGCATGAATGATCTGCATCAGCAACGCATCAAAATCATCGCCCGTGTAGATGCGCGCCAGCTGTTGCATCACATCGGCCCCGGCGTGCCCGGCAATCTCCTCCACACTGTCCTGCCGCAGCAGGCGTGCCGTGCGGTCGTCCAGTTCCTGAAACTGCGGGCTGACCCCGGCCTCCAGCGGGAACCGGCGCAGCAGGGTGGCACAGAACGAATGGATCGTCTGGATACGCAGGCCCCCCGGCGTCTCGATGGCCAGCGCGAACAACCGCCGCGCCCTTGCCAGATCAGGTGGCCCGTCCAGCGGACCAAGCGCTGACAGCGCTGCCACCAGACCCGCATCCGGCTTCATCGCCCATTCGCCCAGCCGTTTGAACAGGCGGTTCTGCATCTCGGCTGCGGCGGCCTTGGTATAAGTCAGGCACAGGATATGCTGCGGTGCCACCCCCGCCAGCAGCAGGCGTGCCACCCGGTCAATCAGCACCTTGGTCTTGCCCGACCCTGCATTGGCATGCAGCCAGGTCGATGCGCCGGGGTCCGATGCCGCGATCTGCCGCTCGCTTGCCGTGACGGGCATTATGCGTCCCCCCCGACATTTTCGCCCAGTGCCCGCCCGCTCACATCCCATTCGCCATGCCGGGCCAGATGATCGTAATCCTGGACGGTGCGATCCTCAAACAACGCCCTGCGCGCGGTATAGCCCGTCTCGCGCTGCTGATAGCGCGTCATCAGCGCCACGAACCGGGCCCATGTCCGCTCC
>JAAFHS010000100.1 GCA_013298485.1 Rhodobacterales bacterium | reverse complement strand
TTTGCTGCACTGCAGAATCAGAAACTTCATTGCCAACGCCCGCCAAATCCGTGGACTGCGACTTAAGTCTTGTTTTGCGAGGATCTGATTTTACCGCCAACTTCTGCCACCGATTATTTGTAGACACATCGCATTTCCTGCCACTCTTCCTATCCCTTCCCTCACCTCCCTTTCAAGCACAATCTAAGCGCGATTTATGCCCTTGCAGATTGTGCTGACCTTGGGTAACTCCCCCGCCACCGAATGCGTTTCGCTGATCGCGCAACACACAAGGTGAGACAGGGACCGCGCACCCCCAGCCACCTGGCCAGAGGCGCATTTTCCTTGTGAGTATGGGTTAACGCCTTGTTTTGTTTACCGTGCGGAGCCTGTGGTTCAGTATTCAGGTTCCGGAGAAAGGAAGTGTGGGATGCGCCTTGTGGCATCAGGGATGTGTGTTCGGGGTTACGCCTTGTGATACACGCATTGCGCGATCAGATAAAAGACATACGCATCCAGTGATCAGATTTCGGATTAAAGAGATACGCCTTGCGCAATAAGATTTGCGCGAGCCGGTTTCTGATATCTGCAGCCTGCGTTCAGATTAAAGCGATGCGAGTTAAGATAAAAGATTTAGGCGATCCGCATTGCGCGAAACGCGATCGGCGAAGTGAGGAAGGTGGTATGGGTTACGGAATACGTGTTGTGCTGGTGATGAACAGGAAAGGTGGATCGGGAAAGAGCACCCTCTGTCGCGCCTTGGCGTCTGCTGCGGCTGCAAAAGGCGAGACGGTGACGATCTTCGACACCGATGCCTCAAAATCCTGCCTCAAGTGGATGCAGGCGGGAAAGGAGGCTGGCAACTGGTCGTCCTTGGTTGAAGTGATCCATACGCTGGACGCCCACCGGGTGGCAGAAGCCATCGGGCAGATCTATGAGCAGCCCGATCAGGAACATCTCATCCTGATCGACACCTTCGGCGGCGGGTCAGAGGCACAGGATGTTCTGGCCGTCGCAGCGCACCGGATCATTTGCCCGATGATGCTGTCGCGGGGCGATCTAAGCGAGACGCTGGAAACCGCCAACTGGTACCTGAAGCTTCGTAGCCGAGTGGAAAAGCCGGATGAGCTTGCGGGATTCTCTGTGTTGCTCAATCGGGTGCCTGTGCGGGTGTCAGAGACCGAGCGGGCGGTGGCTGAAGAGCTGTTCCAGTCCTTGCCTGCCCTTGAGACCTATCTTGGCAGCCGCGCCGCTTATGTTCGAATGGACAGAGAAGGGCTTCTCGGGGTGATCGCGGACAAGACGCCGAACCGGGCGCTTGCGGCCCATGTCCAAAGTGCCGTGAAGGAGGCAGGGGAGCTTCTGGAGGAGATCGACCAGCTGATCCTCAACCCGGCGGAGGTCGCATGATGGCGCAGCGCAAGGACATGATGCGGATCATCCGCCAGGACACGGGGTTTTCGGCCAAGTTGGGGTTTGGCGGGAACGTTGGCGCGAGTGAATTGGCCGATAGGGCAATCCCGGTGCCGCCGACGTCGATTGATGCAGCTAGCGAGGCAAGACCTTCGTCACCCGTGATTGCGGCGGCGGCGATGCCAGGTGGCGACGCTGGCGAGGTCAGCATCAGACCCTTTGAGTCCAAAGAAGAGTCCCGGGACGAGAAGAAGGATTTCAATGCCCAGAGGGCTTGGGAAGCGAAGGCGGCTGGTCTTGCAACTGGGTCAGCTGCGCGCGGGCATGTGGTCCATGTCTCATTGTCGCTGACCACCCGTCAGGCGCGGCTGGCAGAAGGGTGGGCCACGGCTGCACGTTGCACCGTCCAGTTTTTGATCCGTCGCGTGGCCCAGGGTCTGCGCGATCAGGTCTTCGACGACTGGGAACGTGATGGGATGCCGGATGTCGAGGAGTCCCGTGGGGCACGAGGCAAGCACCCGACCAGCGTGACCTTGACCTTGCGGCCGCAGTTCGCGGCTCACCTCGCGAAAATCCATGACCCGCTGGGCATCATAGGATTGGCGCGCGCCATGGGTCCTGCCTACCGCGCGCGGTTCCAGGACGCCTTCGACCAAGCCTTGGCCAAGGCGAAAATTCAGACAACAAACGAGGGAGACGAACAATGACCAGCACAGAAGCCCCTGCCCTCAAGCGGACCATCCCGCCGTCTGAATTTGACATCGGCACACCCGTCGAATGGATGGTCGATCCGGATCATCGCGCGAGGATCCTCGGGGTGACGTATGAGTTCAGTCAAACAGGCGAGCGCAAGACCGTCTGGTACACGCCCAACAAGCGGCGAGCAAAGAAGGCTTTGGTCTTGTCTGAGTTGACCCAGGCCTGATCAAGTTTGGCGCGGCGCGGCTTGACCGCCGTCTTTCTCCGGGCTGGCTTCCGCGCCGGCCCGCTGGTGAAACGAAGAGACCCGGCGGCTTGCGCCACCGGGTCGGATCTGCGGGGTCTCAGCCCGCGAACTGATCCTCGCGGTCGACCAGTTCAGGGTCTTCGCCTTCACCAGCCTTCGGGCGGCTCAGGAAGTCGACCTTCTCCGCGATGATCTCGCAGCCGTAGCGGTCGACCCCGGCGGCATCGGTCCACTTGGTGTAGTGGATGCGGCCGTGGACCATCACCTTCATGCCCTTTTCGCAGTTATCGGCGACCGTCTTGCCCAGACCGTTGAAGCAGGTGATGCGGTGCCATTCGGTGTCCATCACGCGGTAGCCGTTTTCATCGCGCTGAACCCGGCCTTCGGACAGGCGCGGGCGCGAGGTGGCGAGGGTGAAGTTTGTGATCTTGGTCCCGCCCTGCGTGGTGCGGACTTCCGGGGACTGACCGATGTTGCCGGCGAGGATGACGATGTTCTGCATGTGAAGCTCCTGTATCTGGCTGAAGGGACCATCCCTTCGACAAGACCCGAATGAAGCCTGTCGGCTGAGGCTTGCACGGTGGCTCTTACGCCACCGGAAACCCCCGAAGGGCCGGGGTGGTGCGGGCAGGGTGCGGCACGCGACCAACACGGCCCGGCCCTGAGCGGGGTTGCGAGCCAGAGGCCGAACAGGCTTAGGGGATTGTCAGTCGAAGGGAGGTGCCTGAGCCGGGATCACGGGAAGCGGCAGGGCAGAACCGTGGCACCCTTCACCCGCCAGTGTCAGAGCCAGAAGGCCAAGTCCCCGGAAAGAGAGAAGCCAGATCAACGCCGACATGGCTGCTTGCGCAGCAAGTCCGATGCGTCGAGGTGGGTCCTGCGCGACAAGCAGAACGCCAAGCTGGGCAGACCAAAACACCGGCCTGCGGAAACGATGGGGCCGAGTCGCTTACTGCGAAAGGGGCATGAAGGTGAAAGCAATTCCGGATAGCACTGACACCATGTGCCGACGCCTCGTCTGTGTCCGCAGGGTTTCAACGTGTGCGCGACGAGGAGGTCGACTTCTTGAGCCGGCTGGATGTGCGGTGATGCGCCTTGACCAGCACATCGAACGACAAGCATGAATCGAAAGAGCCGACCGCGGTACGACACGTTCTGGGCGCATGGTAATGGGCGGCTTTCAACCGAATCATCTTGTTCAAGTTGTAAGGGTGATTGATAGCAGCGGCTTCCATAACTCAAATTATTGTGCAATCGTGAGCGATAGAAAGGGGTCCTATCGCTCATGGTATGGAACTGGACACAGCCTGGCTGGCCAAAATTCAACTACGATCCTTCGGTGTTGGAAGCACTGGAGCGGCGGTTTCTGTTGTCCTCCGGCGAAATTCTCGGGGCCGTACGCCACGTAGACGGCGATGAACGGGACCGCCTGCGCATCGAGCTTCTGAGCGAGGAAGCGATCCGGACGAGCGCGATCGAGGGCGAGATGCTGGATCGGCTCAGCGTCCAGTCATCATTGCGCCGTCAGTTTGGTCTGACCCCCGACAGCTATCCCTTGAAACCGCGCGAGCAGGGCATCTCTGAATTGACGGTGGAAGTCTATTCCGCCTTTGCCGCCACACTTGACCATCAAACGCTGTTTCGCTGGCACAGCATGCTGCTCGACCATGATCAAAAACTTGAAACCGTTGGCGGATATAGGCGGCATGACGACTCGATGCAGATCGTGTCGGGCCGCTTTGATCGCCCAACGGTTCACTTTGAAGCTCCGCCATCACCACGAGTGCCAGGCGAGATGCAGGCCTTCGTCGACTGGTTCAACCAGACCGCGCCCGGTGGCCCAAGCCCGTTGCCAGCACTGACGCGGGCGGGGCTGGGACATCTTTACTTTGAAAGTATCCACCCGTTTGAGGACGGCAACGGGCGCCTTGGCCGGGCACTGGCCGAAATGTCTCTCGCGCAAAACATCGGCCGCCCAAGCCTGATCGCGCTGGCCTACACGATCGAACGGGATCGCAAGGGTTACTATGACCAGCTCGAAGCCCACCAGAAGACGCTGGATGTGACCCCGTGGTTGTTGTGGTTCGGCGAGACGGTGCTGAAGGCGCAGCAGGTCACACTGACGCGGGTTGCCTTCTTCATCGCCAAAGCGAAGTTTTACGACCAGTTCCGTGACCGGCTGAACGACCGCCAGGCCAAGG
This sequence comes from Rhodobacterales bacterium, assembly GCA_013298485.1. Lineage (GTDB taxonomy): Bacteria > Pseudomonadota > Alphaproteobacteria > Rhodobacterales > Rhodobacteraceae > JAAFHS01. Next base: position 3,206 of record JAAFHS010000100.1, on the reverse strand, counting down.
TGGTTGAGCGCATGTTCCGCGAGGGTCCAGACGGGTTCAAAGGCGGGCTCAGTGCCGACAATTACATCGCCATTACCGGCACGTCGCGCGCGACCACGACCCGGGACCTGCAGGATCTCGTGGAGATGGGGGCGATGAACCGGACCGGGGAGCGGCGGCATACGCGGTATTGGCTACACTTGCAGACAACTGACGCAGTCGAGAAGCGTTTGGAAGAGAGGTCCGGCGGATGAACACTCATCGAACAGATCTTTCGATCGACAGCCTTCAGAAGGCGTTCATCACAGCATTCAACTGGGTGGTCGAGCGTGATCGTGAATCCGGGATCGACGACTTCCCTGCTGCTTGGGTCGAGCTGGTCGCCTCAGCGTTGCAAGACGTTCGCCTGACGGCAACACCCGCCATCGACGCTGACAGCCCTCCGCTGAAATTCCTTCAAACCCATCGGATCGCAACCGAGTTATTCTTAGCCGCTCGGAGCGGCATGCGCGGCGGTCCGACGATTGACGTCCTTCTGCAGGTCTGGTTCGACACAGAGGAGATGTTCTGTAGCTACGGGTTTCCCTTGATCTTCCGGGCGATCCCACACTCCGGTCGTATGCCGGACCTGATGTGGTCCGAACTGCAGGATGTTTGCCGGAAAGTCACTCTGGCGACACCTTGCGCTAGAGTGGTGCTTGTTGCGAAGGACCGGGACTTCGACTGGTACGGTAGCGGATACTGGGACAAGAACCCCATAATCGCGTCTGATGCGCATAGCATCGCTGGGCAGCGGCTACCCCCTGCCCCGGTTCGGGGCCGCCGCCTCGACGCTTTTTGCCAAGACCTAGCATCAGGTTGGATCGGCGATCCTGCGCTATCGGGCATGGAAAGCTCGGCGATCCTCGACGAGGTGATGACGAACTTCCAGATCAGCCACGTCCTGCGGATCCACGTCGTACGCGAAAACCCTGAGGACGTATGGCGAACAGTTAAATTGCCGTTATGATTTAGAGGCGTTTACTAGCGATAAGGATTGGGTAAGCGGCCAGCCATATTGCATCTATCAGGGACTTCAGTTGTTAAGACTCACCGTTTTGTCCTTGTAGGCTCGCCAGAGACCGAGGCGCTTGATGCGATACTCGACCAACTCGACCGACGCCCCAAATTGCTTGGCGATTTGGGCAGCAGTTTGATTTGCCTCAACTGCCGTGCGAACAGCCGCCTCTGGAAGGAGGGTCGCCGCAGCGAGGAAAAAAGCATCATGTTCCTCAGAGCTGTCATACGTCCGACCGTAAGCGTCGGCGATCTTGGCGATGCGGGTCAAGCGATGTCCTAGCAGAATATGCCAGCATTCCTCGAGGTACGTAACGCGCTGGCGTTCAATCGTGTGCTGATCGTTTCTAAGAATGGACCAAGTATCCTCGGACAAGTCCATCGGGACACTCATCGCTGACCACTCTTGGGCTCCTTCGCCCAGCAAAAACTCGGCACATTCTGCGCTTAGCCCGTCGATATCTTGAACCTTGAATACTTCAACACCGGCAATGTTGATATCGAGCGACTCAATCCTCTCGTCCGGCTGCACTCCCAAGTCCTTTCGCAACTGCTGGGCCATCTCTTCCATTTCGACTTTAGAAAGAGCAATCGACGACGCAAGCTCAGCATCCGACTGCGGGCTACTCAGTAGTTCCGAAGCGCTTGTTCGATGGCTGGCTTTGATGCGGCTGGCGGCATTGAGAAGACAATGGATTGTCTTCGCCCGAACGTTTTTTCCAGCACGAAAATGCACAAGGGCGACGTTCTCAAAGGTCAGACCGGCCTCGCGGGCATCGTCACCTAACCACTCGATGATTCGAATCGATGAATTGTTGTCTGGCTCCCCCTCGCCGCGCTCAATCCGCGCGAGAGACGAGAAACTTACGCCGATCCGCTCAGCGAGCGCTCGAATGCTAAGCCCTTCTGTTTCCCGCTTTTTCTTCAGTGCGGCGACCAGCGCTGCTTTGTCAGTCTTCATGTTTTCATCTGTGCGTTTCGCACACCTTGACACGGCGCACGATCCTCCCCTATCGTGCTTCTAACACAGGCTCGCACAGCTGAGAAGTCGGCCTAAAGATCCGGTCCACATACCCAGAGGAGTCCACATGTCGAAGAGAATCCACGTCGTCCCACACAATCAAGGCTGGGCCACCAGGCGCGAGGGCGCAACCCGTGTCAGTTCTGCCCACCCCACGCAGACCGCTGCAACGCATCATGCCCGCACCACCGCCATCCGCGAACGCGGTGAGGTGATCATACATCGCCCCAACGGGCAAATCCGGGATGCCAATTCCTACGGGAATGATCCGTATCCCCCCAAAGGCTAGGAGTACAGAATGGATATTATGAAAGACGCCAAGATGATCACCATCGTCGTTGAAGGCACTCCTCATGAGTGGCCGAAAAACAGCGAGATAAACTACACACAGGTCGTCGCGCTGGAATTTCCCGATTTCGCGCAGCACCCCGAAACGACCTATTCGATCAAGTACACCAAAGGGCAAGGCAACAAGCCCGAAGGCGTCTTGGTCGCTGGCGGCTCGGTGAAAGTCAAAGAAGGAATGATCTTCAATGTCTCGTCAACTGGCCAGTCATAACGACGATATCCGACGCCTCATCGAGAAGGGGTTCGCGGTCAGCGAGGACAGCAACTATCTGGTTGTCCGCGATATTCCTTACCTTGACGCAAACCTTGAACTGGCGGCCGGTGCCTTCGTTGCAACGCTGGTCGCCATCGACGAGCACAGAGTTCAGCAGGATAACCATCAAGTCTGGTTCGCGGGCGGTGTTCCTCACGGTCTTGACAGCAGGCCGATCCCAAATCTCGGGGACAGCCCTTGCACACTTCATCTCAGCTCGGCCTGCTCCGATGTCGTTGTACAGCGACAGTTTTCAAACAAGCCAGTGGTCACCGAGCGGTTTGCCGATTTTTTCGCAAAGATCGAAAGCTACACCAATATCATCGCCGGACCTGCGATGGACCACTACGGCGCGACTCCTTACACTTTTCGAGTGGCGGCCGAAGTTGCCCAGGATCCAATTTTCAAATTTCGCGACACTTTGACTAGCCGAGCGGAAATTACCGACCTGGCCGCCTGCTTCCGCGACGACGTTGTTGCAGTGATCGGCCTTGGTGGAACAGGCAGTTACGTCTTGGACTTTATGGTGAAGACTCCCGTTGCGGAAGT
>JAAFHS010000010.1 GCA_013298485.1 Rhodobacterales bacterium | reverse complement strand
CCTCCATCGCCTCCAACTCATCAATGAACCCGGCGATCATCGACAATCCCTTGTCCCAGAACTTCGGGTCTGACGCATCAAGGCCAAACGGGGCGAGCAGTTCCTTGTGGTGCTTTGACCCGCCAGCCTTCAGCATGTCGAAATACTTCGCCTGAAAATCGGGCAACCCGTCGGCGTAGGCGGCGTAAAGCGCGTTCACGAGGCCGTCGCCAAAGGCATAGGCGTACACGTAGAACGGCGAATGCACGAAATGCGGGATGTAGGCCCAAAAGGTTTCGTACCCGTCCATGAATTCGAATGCATCGCCAAGGCTTTGTGCCTGAATGCTCATCCACAGGGCGTTGATGTCGTCGGGGGTCAGCTCACCCTCGCGCCGGGCGGCGTGGAGTTTGCATTCGAAGTCGTAAAACGCGATCTGGCGCACGACGGTGTTGATCATATCCTCCACCTTGCCCGCCAGCAGGGTCTTGCGTTCAGCGGGTGTCTTGGCTGCGTCCAGCAGCGCGCGGAAGGTCAGCATTTCGCCAAACACGCTCGCCGTTTCGGCCAGTGTCAGGGGCGTTGACGACAGCAACTCGCCTTGCCCCGCCGCCAGGACCTGATGCACGCCGTGTCCTAGTTCGTGCGCCAAGGTCATGACATCACGCGGTTTTCCCAGATAGTTCAGCATCACATAAGGATGCACGGTCGTGACCGTCGGATGCGCGAACGCCCCCGGTGCCTTGCCCGGCTTCACGCCCGCATCAATCCAGCCCTTGGTGAAGAACGGCTGTGCAAGATCGGCCATTTCCGGCGCAAACCCGGCATAGGCCCCCAGCACGGTCTTGGTCGCCTCGTCCCAATCGACCAGTTTGGCGGCATCCATTGGCAGGGGCGCGTTGCGGTCCCAGACCTGCAATTTCTCCAGCCCCATCCATTTTGCCTTCAGCCGGTAGTACCGATGCGAAAGCTTGGGGTAAGCGGCCACAACCGCATTGCGCAGCGCCTCGACCACCTCAGGCTCCACATGGTTCGACAGGTGCCGTCCCATCTGGGGGCTGGGCATCTTGCGCCAGCGGTCCTCGATTTCCTTTTCCTTTGCCAGCGTGTTGTGCACCCGTGCGAACAGCTTGATATGCTTGTCGAACACTCCCGCCAACGCCCGCGCCGCCGCCTCGCGTTTGGTCCGATCCGTATCCGTCAACAGATTCAGCGTCGCCTCAAGGCTCAGCTCCGCCTCCTCCCCCGCCACGGTGAACATCAGCCCCGCCATGGTTTCGTCAAACAGCCGGTTCCACGCGGCGGACCCGACGGTCGACTGGTCATGCAGGAACCTTTCCAGCTCATCCGACAACTGATAGGGCCGCATCGCGCGCATCCGGTCGAACACGGGCTTATAGCGGGCAAGGTCGGTATTGGCGGCCAACAGACCCGCGAGATGCGCTTCGTCCAGACGATTGAATTCAAGGCTGAAAAACACCAGCGGCGTGGTGGCTTCCGTCACCTTGTCCTGCGCATCGGCCATGAATTTGGCGCGGTCGCTGTCCATCGTGTTCTGATAGTACCGCAAGCCCGCAAAAGACATGATCCGCCCGGCGGTCACATCAATCGCTTCATAGGCCAGCACGCAAGACAGCATCCCGCTGGCATCCAGATTTGCCAGCTTGCCCTCATGGGCGGCGGCAAAATCGGTGCCAGCCTTGGCCAGCCATGCCATATCGCGCGCAAACTCCGGTCCATCTGGCGAAGGATAAAGATCGCGCAGGTCCCATTCAGGCAGATCGCCAAAGCCGCCGCCACCAGTGTTTGCATCAAAGACAAGGCGCGTGCTTGGGATCATGGGGAACCTCATGTTCGGGTTTCGGGATATCTAGGCGTAACAGGGGGGCGGGTTCAACTGTGCCACGCCAAGAAAGACGGCCGCTGACCTAATATTGTGGGACCTTTTCGCCACGTGCCGCGCCTGCCGTGATTTCGGCGATACGTTTGGCGCGCGTTGGTGCGGTTTTCGCCGTAGCCAGCCAGCGCAGCACATTGCGCCGGTAACTTGGCGCAGAGGCTGCGAAAAAGGTTGCGGCGGTCGCCTGTTCGTTCAGGGCCGCTTGCAGATCCTCGGGGACGACCAATGCATCAACATGTGCAAAGGCATCCCAAAGTCCCGCAGCTTTCGCGGCGGCAATCGACGCCACGCCCGGGTTTTGCATCCGCCCTTCGTCGATCAGACGTGCGGCGCGACGTTTGTAGGTTTCTGCCCAGATCTGCTGTTTGCGCGGCGAGATCAGTTGCATCGTGCGCCCATCATCACGCTTGCGCCGAAGACCGTCGATCCAGCCAAAGGCCACCAGCGCATCAAGCACCTGATCACGGGATACATAGCCAGGTTGGTCGGCCATATGGGTGACAAGCCAGACTGAGGCCAATTGTTCATGGTGCAGCGAAAGCCAATTCCAAAGGGCTGCTTCGCTTTCAACGGCAACTTCGGCAAAGCTTTCGGTTCGGATCATGCGGTGCCTTGGTGCAAAAGGGTCTTGAGTGTGTCCAGCGTGTCGATGTCGGCCACGCCCTTGTCCTGCCGCCAGCGCGCCATGCGTGGAAAGCGCAGCGCGATGCCTGACTTGTGCCGGGTGCTCGCCTGAATACCCTCGAACGCGATCTCGAACACGAGTTCGGGCGGCACACGGCGCACGGGGCCGAACCGTTCCAGCGTGTGTTTCTGCACCCAACTGGTGATCGCGCGAAATTCGGCATCGGTCAGGCCGGAATAGGCCTTGGTGAAGGGCACAAGATCATTACCGTCGCGCACAGCAAAGGTGAAATCGGTGAACAGCGTGGCGCGCCGCCCATGCCCGGATTGCGCATAAATCATCACGGCATCAATGCTGTAGGGATCAAGCTTCCACTTCCACCAATCGCCCCGCTTGCGCCCCACATGATAGGGTGAGGCCGCACGTTTCAGCATCAGCCCTTCGGCCTGTGATGCCCGCGCGCCTTCCCTCGTCGCGGCCAGCGCATCCCATGTGGCAAAGGGCATGGCAGGCGACAGGGCCAGTGGCAGGCCGAATGGCAATCCGGAAATGATCTCTGCCAGCCGCGCGCGCCTGACGGCCAGCGGTTTGGCGCGCATGTCCTGCCCCCCGTCCTCCAGCAGATCATAGGCGAGCATCCGGGCCGGGGCCTCTGCCAGCAGTTTTTTTGGCACGGTCTTGCGCCCGATACGCTTTTGCAGGGCGGCAAACGGTTGGGGCTGGTCCGCCATGGGACCCGCGCCCCAGGCCAGAACCTCGCCGTCGATCACGCAGCCCTGCGGCAGGAAATCGGCCAAAGGCGCGAATTCCGGAAAGCGGTCGGTGATCAGCTCCTCGCCGCGTGACCATAGCGCAAAGGCGCCTGCGCGGTGGATCAGCTGCCCCCGGATGCCATCCCATTTCCATTCTGCGATCCATTCGTCCAGCGCGCCAAGGCTGGATGCATCCGCCTCCAGCGGGCTGGCAAGGGCAAAGGGATAGGGTTGCGATCCTTCCTGTCCATCGCCCGCAATCAGCGTATCGAACGTCATCCGGGCGGGGTCCCAAGCCCCCATCAACCGATGCGCCAGCGTGGTTTCCGCAACCCCGGTGGCCTGCCCGAGCGCGCGTGTCATCAACCCCTGGCTGACCCCCATGCGAAAGCCCCCGGTGATCAGCTTGTTGAACAGGAACCGCGCATCATGGGGCAGCGCATCCCATGCCGCGAGGATGGCTGCCCGGCGGGTCTCAACCGGCTGGCCTGTCAGGGCAATCAGGCCCGTGAGGGTTTCGGTCAGGCTTTTGTCGCTGATCTGTGCAGGTGGTGGCAGCACCAGCGCGATGGTTTCGGCCAGATCGCCCACAATCGGATAGGCCTCTTCAAACAGCCACAGGGGAATGCCTGCCGCCTCTGCTGCCCAGAGGCGCAGCTCGGTCGCGGTAACGGCGCGCCGCGGGCGGCGGCCCGACAGCAGGGCGATGGTCCAGACGCGGTCGGGTGGCGGGGCCGCGCGGAAATAAGCGGCGAGGGCTGCGGTCTTGGGGGCAGTTTTCGTCGTGCTGTCGAGGGCGGCGAAAAGGGTGGCGAAATGCTTCATGCAGCACACTTGTCGCAGGTGGGGCAGGGGGGCTGCCTGCCCCCCTCGGCCTGCGGCCTCACCCCCCGGGGATATTTTTGCAGAGAGGAAGATGGATGGCTCATTCAGTGACCCCCGCTTCCGCCTCGGCCGCCGCGTCATCGCCTGCATATTCCGTGGCGACGATCCCGGCCTCGTAGCCTTGCGTCTCCAGCCATTTGCGGAAAGGGGTGGTGTAGCCATGCGTGACAAAGACCCGGCTCGCCCCCATTTCCCTGATCGCCGTGTTCAGCCCTGGCCAGTCCGCGTGGTCGGACACGATGAACCCGGCCGTCCCGCGCCTGCGCCGTACCCCGCGCAGGGCCATCCAGCCCGATGCAAAGGCGCTTTCCGACGGGCCGAACCGCCCGGCCCAGGGCGTGCCCAGTGCCGATGGCGGCGCGATCACCAGTGCCCCGGGATGCGATTTGCCATCCACGCCCGGCCCGACCCGCACCGTATCCGGGATGGCATAACCCGCCGCGCGCAGGGCTTCGCAGGTTCCCTCGACCGCGCCATGGGTCAGGATCGGCCCTGCACCTGCCACACCCACCATCAGCCGCTGCGCCTTACCCAGCGAATAGGCCCCCAGGATCGATACCTTGCCCGCCGCCGCGTTCCGCGCCCACCAGTCCCGGATACGCGCCATCACCGTGGCATTCTCCTCCCACCGGAACACCGGCAGGCCAAAGGTGCATTCGCTGATGAAAGTATGGCAACTGACCGGCTGCCATGGCTCTGCCAACCCGTCGGTCGCCACCTTGTAGTCGCCCGAGACGACCCAGACCTCGCCCTTGCGTTCGACCCTGATCATCGCAGACCCCGGCACATGCCCTGCCGGATGAAAGCTGACCGTCACACCGCCGATCTGGCATGTTGTCCCATAGGCCATCGTCTCTGATGCCACTGCACCCAGCCGGTGCCGCATCACGATATCCGTGCCCGGCGTTGACAGATACGCCCCGTGGCCCGAACGCGCATGATCGGAATGCGCATGTGTGATCAGCGCGCGGCCCACGGCGCGCCACGGGTCAATGAAGAAGTCGCCATCGGGGCAATAGATGCCTTTGTCAGTGAAGGTCAGGACCGGGGATTGCGCCATGCCTGGCAGAATAGCGTGAAGTGCCGCCCACGCCAGCCCGCCCATATGCACAGAAAACAGGCAATTGCCCGTCAAAACACCATGAAGCCGCACAATTCGCTTTGCGCCCCGCAGAAACGCGCGATTAACTGACACAAAACAGGGAAGGGCGCGGCCCCGTGACCACGATGTTCAACGAAATGTATCAGGGGCAGGCCGTCCGGCCGCCCTATGCCCGCCTTGGCGACTGGATGGCCGCGATGCCCGCCGAACTGCGCAGCCTCAAACAGGCCGAGGCCGAGGCGCTGTTTCGCCGGATCGGCATCACCTTCGCCGTCTATGGGGAAGGCGGCGATCCCGACCGGCTGATCCCGTTCGACATGTTCCCGCGCGTGTTCACCGCCGCGGAATGGGCGCGGCTTGAACGTGGCATCAAACAGCGCGCCAAGGCGTTGAATGCGTTTCTCGCCGATGTCTACGGGCGGGGCGAGATTGTACGGGCGGGGCGCATCCCGGCAAAACTCGTCTATCAGAATGCTGCGTTCGAAAAGGCCGTGGTGGGGATCAAGCCGCCCAAAGGCGTCTATTCCCATATCGTGGGCATTGATCTGGTGCGCACCGGCCCAGACGATTTCTTTGTGCTGGAAGACAATTGCCGCACGCCTTCGGGTGTCAGCTACATGCTTGAAAACCGTGAAATCATGATGCGCATGTTCCCGGACCTGTTCCGCGCCAACCGCATTGAACCCGTGGACGGCTACCCCGAGCTTTTGCGCCGCACCCTTGCAAGTGTCGCGCCGGCGAAATGCAACGGTGAGCCGACAGTGGTGATTCTGACGCCAGGTCACTTCAACTCCGCCTACTACGAACACTCCTTCCTCGCCGATCTGATGGGGGTGGAACTGGTCGAAGGGCAGGATCTGTTTGTCGAAGGCGAATTCGTCTGGATGCGCACCACGCAGGGCCCGCGCCGGGTGGATGTGATCTACCGGCGCATTGATGACGCCTATATCGATCCCTTGTGTTTCCGCCCCGACAGCATGCTTGGCATTCCCGGGCTGATGGATGTCTACCGCTCTGGCGGCGTCGCGATCTGTTCGGCCCCCGGGGCCGGCGTTTCGGATGACAAGGCGGTCTACACCTTCGTGCCCGATATGATCCGCTTTTATCTCGGCGAAGAACCGATCCTGCAGAATGTGCCGACATGGCAATGCGGCACGTCGGATGATCTGAAATATGTCCTCGAAAACCGCTCTTCCGATCTGGTCAAAGAGGTGCATGGTTCGGGGGGTTACGGCATGCTGGTCGGCCCCAAATGCACCAGGGCCGAGGTGGAGGCGTTCCGCGCCCGCATCATCGCAGACCCCGCCAACTACATCGCCCAGCCAACCCTTGCGCTGTCGACCACCCCCACCTTCGTGGCCGAAGGCGTGGCCCCCCGCCATGTCGATCTGCGCCCCTATTGTCTGGTGGGTGAGCAGATCGAACTCGTTCCGGGTGGTCTCACCCGGGTCGCGCTGAAGGAAGGATCGCTGGTGGTGAATTCATCGCAAGGTGGTGGCGTCAAAGACACGTGGGTGCTGGCGGAATGATGACATGCTAAGCCGCACCGCCGACAACCTGTTCTGGCTTGCCCGTTATATGGAGCGCGCCGAAACCACTGCGCGCCTGCTCGAGGTCGGATCGCGCATCGCGCTGATCCCGTCGGCGGCGGGCTACCGCAACGAATGGGACTCGCTTCTGCGGGCCACGGGTACGGCAGATGGGTTTACTGCAAAGTATAAAGATGCGACGCAGAAGAATATTGAAGCCTACCTATTCTTTGACCATGACAATCCATCATCGGTCGCCGCCTGCATCACCCGTGCGCGCGAAAACGGGCGCATTGTGCGCACTGCGCTGACGACACAGGTCTGGGATGCGCTGAACACCGCGTTTCAGGAACTGCGCGGGCTGGAGGGTGCGAGGCGCGGCACGCTGGAACTCACGCGGCTGACGGAATGGACGATGCGCCATGTCGCCATGCTGCGTGGTGCCATCGAGGCGACGCAACTGCGTGGCGATGGCTATGATTTCATGAACCTCGGCTATTACGTGGAACGCGCGGATAACACGGCGCGTCTGATGGACGTGAAATACTACGTCCTTCTGCCGCGTGCAGATTTCGTGGGCACGGGGCTCGACAACTATCAATGGACCACGCTTTTGCGTGCGATGTCCGCGCACCGCGCCTTCCATTGGGCCTATGGGGGCGAGGTGACGGCCGGCAAGATCGCGCATTTTCTGATCCTGAACCCGCAGTGCCCGCGCGCGCTGATCACCTGCGTGCAGGCCCTGAATACCCATCTGGACCGCCTGACGCGGGCCTACCGGCGCACCACGACCGCGCAGGCGCAGGCACGGTCCGTGCTGGCGGACCTGGCCGAGGCGCGGGTTGAAGAGATATTTGACGAAGGCCTGCACGAATTTCTGACCCGCTTTATCGGGGATATGGCCGGTGTCGGCCTTGCCATCCATGAAAGCTATCTGTCCGGGGATCTGCACTGATGTGGCTGACGGTGGATCACCTGACACGCTATACCTATGATCGGCCCGTACGCGGTGTCGTGCAAAGCCACCGGCTCACGCCATCGGTGTTTGACGGGCAACGCAGCATTGACTGGCAGGTGACCGTCTCGGGCGGGCAGCCCGGCGGCAGCTTCCGCGATGGCGCGGGTGATGTGGTGCAGGGGTGGACCGTGCCCGGCCCCGTCACGGAAATCGAGGTTCAGGTCAGGGGCACAATTGACACGATTGATCTGATGGGTGTCTTGCGGGGCCACCGCGAGGGCGTCGCCCCCGAAGCCTATCTGCGCAGCACCGCCCCCACGCTGGCCGATCCCGCCATCACCCGGCTGGCCGCATCGGTGCAACAGGACGATCCCCTGGCCCGCGCCCATGCCCTGTCGATGGCGGTTGCCGATGCCATCGCCTATCGCCCCGGTGTCACGACGGCACATACGACAGCGGCGCAGGCCCTGGCGCAAGGCGAAGGCGTCTGTCAGGACCATGCCCATGCCCTGATTGCGATGGCCCGCAGTCTGGGCATGCCCGCGCGCTATGTCTCGGGCTATCTGCACGCGACAGCCGATGGCGAAGGGCATGAGGCCGCCCATGCCTGGGCCGAACTTTTCATCCCCGCTCTGGGCTGGGTCGGGTTCGACCCTGCCAACCGCTGTTGCCCGGATGCGCGCTATATCCGGTTGGGATCAGGCATGGACGCGCAGGATGCGGCACCCATCCGGGGTATTTCACGCGGCGGCGGGCAGGAAAAGATGGCCGTGACCGTTGCGATTGCCGCAGCCCAGCAATAGGCTGCATTTCCAGATCGGGGGACGATATGACCTATTGTGTGGGCCTTTTGCTGAATAACGGCATGGTTTTGCTTTCGGATACCCGCACCAATGCAGGGTTGGACAATATTTCAACCTACCGCAAGATGTTCGTCTTCGAAGACCCGGGTGAGCGCGTCATCGTCATCATGACCGCGGGCAGTCTTTCGATCACGCAAACCACGATGGCCCGGCTGCGCGAGGCCATGGAAGACCCCGAAAGCGATGGCGAGACGAATATCATGAAAGCGCCCACCATGCTGAAGGTCGCCGATATCGTCGGCGGGATGCTGGGCAAGGTGCGCGAAGAGATTGAGGACAAGCTGGCCAGCATGAACCAGGGTGCCAGTGCCAGCATGATCGTCGCTGGCCAGCGTCGCGATGGTGCGATGCGCATGTTCCTGATCTATCCCGAAGGCAACTTTATCGAGGCGACGGAAGATACGCCCTTCCTGCAGATTGGTGAGCATAAATACGGCAAGCCCATTCTGGACCGTGTGGTGAAACCCCATACCAGCCTTGCCGACGCGCAAAAGGCCGTCCTGTTGTCGATGGATTCCACGCTGCGGTCAAACCTTTCGGTGGGCATGCCGCTTGATCTCTGTGTTATCGAAAGTGACGCCTGTCGTATCAGCAGCAGACGCCGTATCGAACCCGGGGATGAGGCGTTCCGCGCGATGTCTGACGCCTGGTCCAAGGCCTTGCGCGACGGGTTCACCAAGATCACGCTCTGATACCGCAGGGTAAGGCAATCCTGACTTGCTGCAACTTCTGTCGCGTGAAATGAACAGATCAGTTCACTTTATGGGCCGATCATCATGCCATCGCGTTTCTTCGCTTATCTTTTCTCCGCCGCAGCCTTGATCGGCGTCGCATTGCAGCTTGCCTCGCTCCTCGGCCTGCCCGTCGGCGCAACTGTCATCGCAGGGCATTTTTCGGGTCAGACGGACTGGCAGGCGCGGGGTGTTGCTTTCGCCCTTGCCGCTGTGCTCGCGATGTTTGCCGTCATTGTTCTGCGCGCCGCAGGGGTTGTCCGCAACCGCCGCCCGCCAAGCTGGATGCTGTGGGGGATCGTCGCACTTACCGCGACGGCCGTTGTCGCGCAGATATCAGCCCCGGATATCGCCACCCGGATCCTTTGGATACCGATCCTGTTTACCATGGGCATTGCAACCGCCCTTATCGCGTTACGCCGCGGGCGCAGGCGTATGCCGCAGGCCTAACGGTTCGCGTCAAACAAAGCGGCCACCGCATCGAAAAAGCGGGTTCTTATGGCCGGGCTTTCCATCATCACCTCATGCTCCGCGCCCGGATAGATATCCAGCGCCCCACCCGGCCAACGCGCCATGCGCCGCCTGATCGGGCCCGTCGCCACAATCCGCTCCCCCGTGCCAATCGCACAATAACAGGGCACGTTCGGGCTGGGCAGGCGGGCCAGATCACGGCATTCGGTAAAGGCCGCCTCCAGCCAGGCCACCGTCGGCCCGCCAAGCGACAGCCTTGGTTGCGCCGCCAGATGCGCCACCATCATCTCCCACATGCTCCGGTCCGTGGTCAGGGTGTTGCCCGCAAAACCCGCGCGCTGCACATAAGGCGCAGGCCCCGTCGTCGGCGCATAGGCAAGGCCGCGCCCGATCGCCATCATCGCCCGCGCAATGTGATGGGCAAAAGGCCGCGTCACGGCGGGCACCTGCACCCCCCACATCGGTGCAGAAAACGCCGCCGCCCGCAGCGGCATCCCCTGGATCAGGCTGCGCAGTCCGATCGCCCCGCCCATCGAATGGCTCAGCAGAAAGAAAGGTGCCACACAACCGATCTGCTGCGCCAGCGCCAGCAAGGCCTGCATATCCAGCTGATAATCCGCAAAATCCGCGACATGGCCCTTCAGCGGATCATCCATCAGCCGGTCCGCCAGACCCTGCCCCCGCACATCAATGCACAGCGTGGCATAGCCCCGCACGGCAAGGTCCTGCGCGGCAGGGCCATATTTCTCGATGTATTCGGTACGCCCGGGGATCAGCAGAACCGTCCCCTTCATGCCCCCCGGCCAATGGCCTGCGCGCAGACGCACCCCGTCTGCCGCATGAAACCACACAGCGGTACCCCCCGGCGGGCCATCGGCCAGATCGGCAAAGAATGGCGCGGCTGTCATGGCTCAGGCCAGCGCGCCTGCCAGCTTCATCGCCAGCCCCATGCTGCCATCGACCGACAGCTTGCCCGTCATAAACGCCGTCGTCGGATTCATCTCGCCGTCCAGGATGGCCTTGAACACATCTGCCGCCGCCGTCAGCGTGACATCCGAAGGCTCATCCCCCGCGCGCACGCCCGTCTCGTCCAGCATGATGGCCCCTTCGCCCGGAATGACGAATTTCGCCACGCCATCAAATGACGGCACCTTGGCCCCGAGGATGGCAACAGCGGTCGTGATGATATCGCTCATGTGATCTGGCCCTTTGTCGATCTGTGTTTGGCTTTTGCGCAGCATGCGCTATCATCTGACGTATGAAAGCCAAGTCTGCGTTACTCAATTCTTTCGTTGCGGCACTTGTGATGTTTTTCGTCACCTCCTTTTCCGCATCCGCCCAAACCACCACGCTGGACGATCTGTTTACCCGCCTTGAAACCGCTGATGAGGCCGAGGCGGGCCGGATCGAGCGCGAAATCTGGCTGGAATGGTCAAAATCCGGATCGCCTGCGATGGACCTTCTTCTGCAACGTGGCAAAGATGCCATGGCCGCAGGTGATCTTCCCGCCGCCATCGAACATCTGACGGCCCTGATCGACCATGATCCCGAATTCGCCGAAGGCTGGAATGCGCGGGCAACCGCCTATTTCATGGCGGGCGAATTTGGTCCGTCGATTGATGACATCGCCCATACTTTGACGCTGAATCCACGCCATTTCGGGGCCTTGGCCGGGCTTGGGATGATCTTTGAACAGATCGAACAGCCCGAAAAGGCGCTTGAGGTTTACCGCGCCGCATTGGCTATACATCCGCACATGCCTGCCGTATTGGAAAGTGTGAAACGGCTGGAAACGCAGATCGCCGGGCAGGACCTTTAAGAATCCCATGATGACCCCCGCGCGGGTGACGGCGGTTTTAGGACCGACGAATACCGGTAAGACGCATTACGCCATTGAACGGATGCTCGCGCATCGCACCGGGGTGATCGGCCTGCCCCTGCGCCTTCTTGCGCGTGAGGTGTATGATCGCTGTGTCGCGCAACGCGGCCCCTCCGTGGTCGCTTTGGTCACCGGTGAGGAACGCATCGTGCCCGACCGCACCCAGTACTGGGTCTGCACGGTGGAAGCGATGCCCCTGGAGATCGGGGCAGATTTTGTCGCGGTGGACGAGATTCAGCTCTGCGCCGATCCTGAACGTGGTCATGTCTTTACCCAACGGCTGCTGAAGGCGCGGGGTCTGCACGAAACCCTGTTCCTCGGCTCTGACACGATGCGCGGCGCGATTGCGGCCCTTGTGCCGGGCGCACAGTTCATGAAGCGGGACCGCTTTTCAACGCTCGCCTACGCAGGTTCGAAAAAGATAAGCCGCATGCCAGCCCGCAGCGCAATCGTCGGCTTTTCGGTTGAAAACGTCTACGCCATTGCAGAACTGATCCGTCGTCAAAAGGGCGGCTGTGCCGTCGTCATGGGGGCATTGTCCCCCCGCACGCGCAATGCCCAGGTCGAACTGTATCAGAATGGCGATGTTGATTATCTTGTTGCCACGGATGCCATCGGCATGGGCCTGAACCTTGATATCCACCATGTCGCCTTTTCGGCTACCGCCAAATTCGATGGCCGCCGGATGCGCGGCCTCTTCCCCCATGAACTCGCCCAGATCGCGGGCCGTGCGGGCCGCCACAACGATCACGGCACCTTTGGCGTGACCGGCGAGGCGCGCGCTCTGGACGATGACGTCATTGATGCCATCGAAAACCACCGCTTCATGCCGGTGAAAAAACTGCACTGGCGCAACGAGGTGATGGAATATGGCACGGCTGAACGCCTGATCCGCAGTCTTGAGGCCCCGACGACCAACGAATGGCTGACCCGCGCGCGCGACAGCGATGATCTGACCGCCCTCAAGACCCTGTCCGACATGCCCGAGGTTAGGGCCCGTCTGCGTGGCCCTCAGGACGTGCGTCTGCTGTGGGATGTCTGCCGCGTGCCGGATTTCCGCGCCTCATCCGGGCCTGAACATGCGGCCCTTCTGGCCCGCATCTTCGATTTCCTGAAGGATGGCCATGTCCCGTCCGACTTTCTGCAGACCGCCGTCACAAGGATCGACAATGCCACGGGCGACATTGATACTCTGTCGAAACGGCTGGCCTATATCCGTACTTGGACGTATGTGGCGCAACGCAAAGGCTGGGTGCAGGACGAAAGCCATTGGCGGGACGAAACCCGCGCTGTAGAAGACCGGTTGTCAGATGCGCTGCATGCAGCCCTGACGCAAAGATTTGTAGACCGGCGCACCTCCGTGCTGCTGCGGCGGTTGAAGCAGAAGGAGACCCTCGTGGCCGAGGTGAATGATAAGGGCGAAGTGACGGTCAGCGGCGAGTTCGTTGGGCGTCTGGAAGGGTTCCGTTTCCGGCAGGATGCCTCTGGCAGCCCGGATGAAGCACGCACATTGCGGCAGGCCGCCGAACAGGCGCTGCGCCCCGAATTCCATCTGCGTGCGGACCGTTTCTACAACGCCCCGGATACCGAGCTTGATTTCACCGAACAGGGTGGCCTGATGTGGGGCACGACCGCCGTTGGCAAGCTGGTCAAAGGCGCTGAAATCATGCGTCCCGTGATCGAGGCATTTGTCGATGATGAGGCCGGCCCCGATGTCGGCGACAAGGTGCGCCGCCGCCTGCAGCACTTTATCGACCGCAAGGTTGCCGCCCTGTTCGATCCCTTGCTGGCCATGGGCCGGGACGAGACGCTGACCGGGCTTGCGCGCGGGTTTGCCTTCCGTCTTGCCGAGGGGCTGGGCGTGCTGCCGCGCGATGTGATCGCCGCAGATGTCAAAGAGTTGGATCAGGACGCGCGCGGGGCCTTGCGCAAACATGGCGTGCGCTTCGGGCAATACACCATCTTCCTGCCGCTTCTTTTGAAACCCGCGCCCACCCGGCTGCGGCTGGTGCTGTGGTCGCTGTTCAATGACCTGGCCGAATTCCCCGAAAGCCCGCCCCCCGGTCTGGTGACGATCCCCAATATCGATGCGGTGCCGCGGCAGCATTACACGCTGGCGGGCTACCATCCCGCAGGCACGCGCGCGATCCGCATCGACATGCTGGAACGTCTGGCTGATATCCTGCGCACCAAAGACAGCCGCGCAGGCTTTGAAGCCGTGCCTGAGATGCTGTCGATCACCGGGCTCTCGCTGGAACAATTCGCCGATCTGATGGCGGGCCTTGGATATCGCGGCGACAAGGGCGAACGGCCCAAGGTCAAGGCGGCAGCGGCACCCGTCGAAATCCCCGTGGTGCCCGAAGGCGAAATCCTGAACCCCATCCCGGAAGAAGTGTCGCTGCTGGCCCCTGTCCCGGTGCCCGAGGCTGAGGCCGTCGCAGACGCTCCGCCCGAGGTGGAAACCTATTTCACGTTCGTCTGGGCACCAAAGCCGCGCGGTGAACGCCGTCAGGGTGCCAGACCGGATCGCGCGCCCCGCAACGCTGATGCCCGCCCGCAGGGCGACGCGCCACAGGGCGATCGTCCGCAAGGCGACAAACCACGCAGGGATAAGCCGCGCGGTGACAAGCCACGGGGTGATAAACCGCAAGGTGACAGACCACATGGCGACAAGCCCCGCGGCGACCGCCCGCAAGGTGAAGGCTATAAGGGCAAGGGCAAGACCGACCCCAAACACGACCGCCAGAAAACCTTTGAGGCCCGCCCCCCCCGTCCGGAAAAACCGATTGATCCGGACAACCCCTTTGCCGTGCTGATGGCGCTGAAGGGGAAAGTCTGATCCTTGGCGGGCAAGGGCGCACGCGCATCAGCTGATGTGGCAGCGACGCTTCGCCTCGACAAATGGCTCTGGCAGGCGCGCTTCTTCAAGTCGCGCGGTCTTGCCGCCGATGAAATCGAGGCGGGTCATGTCCGCATCAACAGCCAGAAGACCAGGAAACCCGGCCATGCCCTGCGCGCAGGCGATGTGCTGACCTTCCCGCAAGGCGACCGTATCCGTGTGATCCGCGTCACCGCTTTGGGTGAGCGGCGCGGCCCTGCGACTGAGGCGCAGGGTCTCTATCTTGATCTTGACGCACAAACGCCTGCTGCGGCACCACCGCCGCTTGAATGATCCGCAGCACTGGATTATTCCACCCTTGAAAAGACGCGGAGACGGACGAATGACCTACGTGGTGGTCGATAACTGCATCGCCTGCAAATACACCGATTGCGTCGAGGTCTGCCCCGTGGACTGTTTCTACGAAGGTGAGAACATGCTCGTCATCCATCCGGATGAATGTATCGACTGTGGTGTCTGCGAACCCGAATGCCCGGCAGATGCGATCCGCCCCGATACCGAACCCGACATGGAAAAATGGGTCACCTTCAACCGCAAATACTCCGAAATGTGGCCCGTGATCGTCACCCGGAAAGACCCGCTGCCCGAGGCCGAGGCGCGTGACGGCGAGCAGGGCAAGTTGGAAAAGTACTTTTCCGAAGCGGCCGGGGCAGGCGGCTGACGCGCGAAAATCGGGCATGATTCGGTCATTTTGCGCGTGCGAATCAGGCGCTTTGTGAAAATCACAGCCATTCCAGCATCTTACGCCACGGCGCGGCTGTGTTGCGGTTGTTGGAATCAGGCCAAAAATGTGCTACACAATTGTTACACACAAGTACGGAGCCCGACCCATCGCCTCAGAGCTGCTCGCCTGAGACGGTTCTTTTTGTGACATCGTTTCGTAACCGTCGTGGCGCGTTGTCACGAAAGGTTTCTTTGTCGCCGAAAGTCAGGCCCGATGAAAAGGATGCGACTGAATGACAAAAAGCAAGAAGCCTGATTTCCGCCCGAACGAATTCGTGGTCTACCCGGCGCATGGCGTTGGTCGGATCCTGTCGATCGAAGAGCAGGAAATCGCCGGTCTGCAGTTGGAACTGTTCGTGATCTCGTTCGAAAAGGACAAGATGACGCTGCGGGTGCCGACGCACAAGGCGACGGAAATCGGGATGCGGTCGCTGTCCACGCCTGATGTTGTGACCAAGGCGCTGGATACGCTGAAAGGCAAGGCGCGTGTCAAACGTGCGATGTGGTCGCGCCGCGCGCAGGAATACGAACAGAAGATCAACTCCGGTGATCTTCTGTCGATTGCCGAAGTGGTGCGCGATCTGCACCGCAGCGACGATCAGCGCGAGCAAAGCTATTCCGAACGCCAGCTGTATGAGGCTGCACTGGAGCGTCTGACCCGCGAAGTGGCCGCCGTTGCGGGCACGGACGAGGCTGGCGCACAAAAACAGGTGGGTGCCGTACTGGTTGGCCGCGCCGCCTGAGAAGGCAATGAAATCAACGGGAAAGCCGCGCCATCTGGTGCGGCTTTGTCACATCAGCGCGGCCAGCACCGTCAGCCCGGCCACTTCCGCCAGCTGCTGACTGGCCCCCAGCACATCCCCCGTCTGCCCGCCGATCCGCGCCTGTGCCGTCATGCCCAGTGCCATTGTCACCAGCGCCATCACCGCGACCATCATCAAGGCCGTGGTCACCCCGCTCAGCAGGGCTGCCACCACAAACCCCAGCACCACCGCTGCGGCCACCGCATCCCGGTCGGGCCGCCCGACAGATTGTGCCAGCCCTTTGCCCCGCGCATTGGGCAAGGCCGCCATTATCACCGCCATCGGGACCCGCGACAGGGCCGCCACCGCGATCAATCCCCAGACCGGCCCCGCAAGGATCAGCACCAGCGCCGACCACCGCGCCAGCCCCGTCACGATC
>JAAFHS010000001.1:23693-29543 GCA_013298485.1 Rhodobacterales bacterium | reverse complement strand
GTTCAGGCGCAGGTGGCAAGCAAGCGGCAGCGTAAATCCGCTAGAAATGCACACGGATTGCACAAAATTTGCACAAATCAGAATGCATGCACATAATTTAATCATTTCGAAGACGCGAATCGTTGCAGCACCCGCTCCACATTTCCCCTTCACTTGGGTAAGGTCCGCGCGCATCAGACGTGAAACACGCGAAGGCAGGCAGGCATGGCATCGACGGGCAAAGGGCAAGGTCGCCTTGTGGCGGACAGACGGTATCAGGCCCGCGCGGCAACGCCGGCAAAGCCCCCGTCACCGCCGAAAAAACCCCGCGCCCGCAAACCCCGGCGTGGTGGCATTTCCGGCTTTATCACCGGGTTCTTCGGCCTGATCTGGCGCATCATCTGGGGCGTCACCTGGCGCGTCGGTGCTGTGACGACCCTCGGCCTTGCCGGCTGGATTTTCGTGATCTACTCCAGCCTGCCCCCGCTTGATGACCTGTTGGATGGCCGCGCGCGCGGATCGGTGACACTTCTTGATGTCAACCAGCGCACATTCGCCTATCGCGGCGAAACCTTCGGTGCGGCCACTGCCGGATCCGTCTCGCCCTTCCTGCATGACGCGGTCGTGGCCACCGAAGACAAACGCTTTTACCGCCATCTCGGCATCAGCCCGCGCGGCATCGCCTCGGCCATCCGCATCAACCTCGCCGCCGGGCGCGGGCCGCTGTCGGGCAACGGCGGGTCCACCATCACGCAGCAGGTCGCAAAACTGCTGTGCCTCGGCGTGGAATATGATGCCACGAAATGGGAAAATGAGGCCGCCTATGAGGCGGACTGCCGTCAGGGCGGCATCTGGCGCAAGATCAAGGAAATCCCCTTCGCCATGGCGATGGAATTCAAGTATTCCAAGGAAGATATCCTCACGATCTATTTCAACCGCGCCTATCTGGGTGCCGGTTCGCGCGGGTTCGAAGCCGCCGCCGAACGCTATTTCGGCAAATCCGCCGCCGAGGTGACGGCGGCAGAGGCCGCGATGCTGGCGGGCCTGCTGAAAGCTCCCTCGCTCTACGCCCCCACCAACAACCTGCAGCGCGCGCAGGACCGCGCCGCCGTCGTGATCCGGCTGATGGAGGAACAGGGCTACCTCACCGCCGATCAGGCGGATGCGGCGCGCGCCGAACCCGCCCGCCTGTCCGCGCAGGCCGTCACGCAATCGGGCGGTTTCTTTGCCGACTGGGTGATGGAAACCACGCCCGAATTTCTGGCGGGTGAGACGACCGAAGACATCGTGATGCTGACAACCCTTGATCCCCGCGTGCAGGCCGCCGCCGAAGAAGCATTGGCCTGGGTCTTTGAAAACAAGGTCAGCGACGGCAGCAATGCCCAGGCCGCCATTGTCGTGATGTCCGCCGACGGGGCCGTGCGCGCCATGGTCGGCGGCCGGCGGACCGAGGCTGCGGGTTCCTTCAACCGCGCAACGCAGGCCCTGCGCCAGACCGGATCATCCTTCAAACCCTTCGTCTATGCCGCAGCCCTCGATCTTGGCTGGCACCCGCTCGACTATATCGACGACAGCCCCTTGTGCATCTTCACCGCAGGTTCCGGCGAATGGTGCCCGTCCAATTACGACCGCGAGTTCAAGGGCCAGATCACACTGGTGCAGGCGCTGGAGGAAAGCCGCAACATCCCCGCCGTGCGCCTGTCCGAGGCCGTGGGCCGCGATGTCGTGCGCGCTGTCGCCGCCCAGTTCGGGATCCAGAGCGATCTCGCCGCAGGCCCTGCCCTGGCACTCGGTGCGTCGGAATCCACCTTGCTCGAAATGACAGGGGCCTATGCGGGCATTCTGAACGGTGGTTCTGCCGTGGCCCCTTACGGGCTGGTGGAGCTGCGGATCAAAGGCGATGAAGAACCCCTGTTCGGGGCCACGGGTGGCATCAAGGAACGTGTGATCTCGGAACAGGCGGCCCGCGCGCTGACCTACATGATGGCGCAGGTCATCAACGAAGGTACGGGCGGCCGCGCACGGCTGGACCGCGAGGCTGCAGGCAAGACCGGCACCACCAATTCCGCGCGCGATGCCTGGTTCGTGGGCTTTACCGCCGATTATGTGGTGGGCGTCTGGATGGGCTATGATGACAACCGCCCCCTGACCGGGGTCACAGGCGGCGGCCTGCCCGCTGAAATCTGGCACGAGGTGATGGTGCGCGTGAACGAAGGCGTGCCCGTCCGCCCCCTGCCGATGGAACTGCCCCCTGCCACTGCCGCCCAGCAACCCTACCAGCCCGAGCCGCAGATCGTGCAACCGGGGGCGACCGAACAGGACATCACCGAACAGATCCTGCGTGACGTGCTGCGCAATCTCGATCAGTGACCGTGCTGCCCGGCTGAAAAGCGCCTCCCTTGCGCCGCTGTGGCAGGGCTATCGCATATGGAAAGCTGCCGGGCCCGGCCGGTGCCCGGGTCTGTCCCGGGCGTCCATGAAGGGCACCTCCCTTCCCCCACTGTGGGGGAGGGTTGGGGTGGGGGGCTCAGTTGGCGGTTGGGGACCTCAACGGTCGTGTATTGCGCGATCCGCAAAGGTTAACAAAACCTTGCAATGACCCCGTTTTTGAAAGTCAAGTCACTGCTTTTATTACATAAAGTCGAAAATTGACAGCCGTCAATTCACGCCGTCGCCAGCGCCTGAATCAGCCGGTCGATATCACCGCCATTCGCATCCAGCAGCGCGCCGATCTCCGTCCGCTCCGACGCCAGCATGTTGACGCCTTCGATGATGATATTGAAAAACAGGTTCTGCCCGGATTTGTCCGACACGTGCCAGCGCAAATCGAACGGCGCCTCGCCCTGCAGATAGGCGACCGAGATCACCTCGAAATAGCTTTTGATCGGGCGCGCATCCGTCACCTCGATCCGCCCGCCGATGAATTCGCGGAACCGCCGCCCGTACTTGCGGCTGAGATATCCCTGAAACGCCGCCGTGAAATCCCGCATCTGCCCGTTCGACGCCGACCGCGCCGCAGGCCCGAGTGCGGACCGCGCGATGGTCGGCACATCCGCATACCGCGCGAAGATACGCTCGAAATCGCCGAACATCGCCTGTTCCGACCGGCCCGAATTGATCGTCTCGTTCACATCCGCAATCGCATTGCCGATCAGATCACGCGCCTGATCCACGGTCAGCGCCAAGGCCCCGCGCGGCAGCATCATGCCCGCTGCGACAACCGCCCCACCACCCAGGATGGCACGTCGCGAAACACGGATGGCTCTATTGTGCATAGGGGTCCTCATAGGGGTCTTCGAAATTGTCATCGCCCACCTCCTGGCCCAGTTCAAAGCGGCGGTTCTGCAGATACAGAAGCCGCGCCTGTGCATAGCTGTCTGCACTGTCATATAGGACGGAGTCGAAGTTTTCGCCAAATGTGTAGCGGGTGTCCAGCGTCGCCGCCGTATTTACCGCCAAAGCGGTGTCCGTTATGGCGGATTCTTGCGCGTAGCTCAGCGGGTTGAGGAAGATATCAACCACCGCCCCTACAGAATCGCGTGCCGTCGATGGTCCGGTAAGGGGCAGTTCCACATAGTTCCCTTCCGCTACGCCCCACCGATGCAGCGTTTCGCCAAAATCGGTGGTGGCTTCCGGCATCCCCAGCCAACTCGCCGCATCCATCAGGCCACCGACGCCTGCGGTCGTGTTGACCGCAAAGCGCAGGGCATTCTGTGCCGCAAGGTCGATTCGGCCCTGCAGCACATGGTTGATGAAGGCCCCCGGTTCATCCAGGTTCTCGGAAAAATTGCTGATGCCCCTGCGCACCGGTTTTGGCACAACGGTGCCATAAACCTGCGACGCCGGCCGCAGCAGGACACGATCCACCCCAACGTTAAAGTTATGAACAGACCTGTTGGTGCTTTCGCGCGGGTCTTGTATGCCTTGCGGAGTGGGCGCAGCGGCACAACCTGCCGTTAACCCCGCAGCCAGTAAAAGGACACCCAGATTTCGACAGGTGTTTCCATGTACGAAACGACGAACGGGAACCGAGCAGGCCATGTTATCCAAATCCACCACAGCGCACTCCACGCCCATTGCCGCGTTTCCCTGGGTGCAAGGCATAGGGCGGTCGGGGGTCAAAGACAACCGCCGCCCCCATCAATCAACTGCGGCCGCTCTGCTTTTTGCCGACACCTGTGACAATCGTAACGATGTGAGGGCCTGATGGCACGCAACGACAATGCCCGCGGACGCGCCGAAATCCGCGCCGCGCGATCCGGCAGCAAAGGCACGCTTCTGGCGGTTCTGGTTTTCAGCACATTTGTCAATCTGCTGCTGCTGACAGGCCCGCTCTACATGCTGCAGGTGTACGACCGGGTGCTGGGCAGCCAGTCCGAGGCGACGCTTGTGGCGCTGTCCGTGCTGGTCGCGTTTCTGTTTCTGGCCATGGGATTTCTCGACCATTCCCGCGGGCGGATCATGGCGCGGATCGGTGCGCGGATTCAGGACACACTGGACAGGCGCGTTTTCTCGGCGGCCGTGCGGCGGCTGACTATGGCACCGGGCGATCCGGCGGCCCTTGCCGCGCAGCGCGATCTGGAGTCGATCCAGCGCCTTTGGGCCTCGCCCGTCCTGCTCGCGATCTTTGATATTCCATGGACCCCGTTCTTCATCGGCGCGATCTTCATCTTCCATCCCTGGATGGGCTGGCTGGCCATCGGGGGCGGCATCTTTCTTGTCATCGTGACGCTGTTGAACCAGCGCATGACCGAACAACCGCTGGGCCGGGCGAACAATGCCACGATGCAGGCCGACCGCTATGCCGAAAATCTGAAGGCCGAATCCGAAATCGTGACCGCCCTTGGCATGTCCGCAAACGGGTTTGACCGCTGGCAGCGCGCGCGCAGCCATGCATTGGGCCAGTCCATCGCCGCCGCCGATCTGGGCGGGGTGTTCAGCGGCATCACCAAGACATTCCGGATGTTCCTGCAATCGGCTATGCTGGGCCTTGGCGCATGGCTGGTGCTGCGGGGCGAATTGACGGCAGGCGCGATGATCGCAGGCTCCATCCTGATGGGCCGCGCCCTGGCCCCAATCGAGCAGTCCATCGGCCAATGGGCGCTGGTCACCCGCGCCCGCGAAGGCACCGAGCGGCTGTCCGACCTGCTGACCAAGATGCCGGAGGAGCCGGTCCGCACCGCCCTGCCCCGCCCCCGCGCGATCCTTGAGGCGCAGAACCTGACTGTTCTTCCGCCGGGCGAACAGCAGGCCGTGCTGCGCATGGTCAGCTTCCGGCTGGAGCCGGGTCAGGCGCTTGGCGTGATCGGGCCATCGGGATCGGGCAAGTCGTCGCTGGCGCGCGCGTTGATCGGTGTGTGGCGCGCGGCAGGCGGCAAGGTGCGGCTGGATGGGGCCACGCTCGATCAATATGATCCTGATACGCTGGGCAGCTACATCGGCTATCTGCCACAGCGCGTGACGCTGTTTGACGGCACGATTGCCGAAAACATCGCGCGGCTGTCCACGACCCCCGACCCTGAAAAGGTGGTGGAGGCGGCGAAGAAGGCCGCCGCCCATGACATGATCGTCAAACTGCCCGATGGCTATGACACGCGTGTCGCCACCATCGGCGGGCGGCTGTCGGGCGGGCAGGTGCAGCGCATCGGCCTTGCCCGCGCGCTTTATGGTGATCCGGTCATCCTTGTGCTGGATGAGCCGAATTCGAACCTTGATAACGACGGATCGACGGCCCTGAACCTTGCGATCCGCGCGATGAAGGATGCGGGGCGCGCGATCCTGATCATGGCGCACAGGCCCGCGGCCATTCAGGAATGCGATCTGCTGATGGTCATGGAAGACGGGGCGCGCAAGGCATTCGGTCCGCGCGAC
>JAAFHS010000001.1:20199-23683 GCA_013298485.1 Rhodobacterales bacterium | reverse complement strand
ATCAAGCGGCCCGGGAGGTGTGACATGACGAAATTACCTGCATGGTCATCGCGGCGGCCCCTGTGGATCGGCTGGCTGACGATGCTGGCCCTTGTCGGCGGCTTTGGCGCGTGGAGTGTCACGACCGAAATCGCAGGCGCGGTGGTGACATCGGGCCAGATCGAGGTGGATCAGCAGCGCCAGGTGGTGCAGCACCCCGATGGCGGGGTGGTCGAAGAGATTGCCGTAAAAGACGGACAGGTGGTGGAAGCGGGGGACATTCTGTTGCGGCTGGACGGGTCTGTCCTGCGGTCCGAACTCGCCATCGTCGAGGGGCAGCTGTTCGAAATGCTGGCCCAGCGGACCCGGCTTGAGGCGGAACGCGATGATGCGACAACCCTGTCCTTCACGGGTGAGCTGCCCGAGCTGGCCACCACACGTCCCGATGTGGCAGCCCTTCTTCAAGGCCAGCAGAACCTGTTCGCCGCCCGTGCCGACAGCACGGCAAAACAGGCCGAACAGCTGTCCAAACGGATCAACCAGATCGACGCGCAGGTCGAAGGCATCGATGCGCAGCTTGCCGCGCTCGCCACGCAGCAGGACCTGATCCTGCGCGAGTTGACGGATCAGCAGGCGCTGCTGGAAAAAGGCCTGGCCCAGGCGAGCCGCGTACTGGCCCTGGAGCGCGAGGCGGCAAGTCTGGAAGGACAGTTGGGCCAACTGACATCGGACCGCGCCCAGGCCGAGGGGCGCAAGACTGAGGTGGAGCTGGAAATCCTGCGCCTTGGCACGACGCGGCGCGAGGATGCGAATGCGCAACTGCGCGATATCGGCGGGCGCATTCTGGAACTGGCCGAACGGCGCGGCGCGCTGGTCGAACGGATCATGCGGCTGGATATCCGCGCGCCGGTGTCGGGCATCGTTCTGGGCATGCAGGTGACAACGCCGCGTGCGGTCCTGCGCCCGGCAGACCCGGTGCTGTATCTGATCCCCCAGGATCGCCCCTTGGTGATCGTGGCGCAGGTATCGCCGATCCATGTGGATGAAATCCGAGTCGGTCAGGATGTAAAGCTGCTGTTCCCCGCCTTTTCATCCCGCACAACGCCTGAACTTCATGGCAAAGTCGCCGTGATTTCAGCTGACTCGCTGACTGACCAGCGCACACAGCAACCGTTCTACCGCGCAGAGATTGTGCTGAATGACGGCGAGCGGGAAAAACTGGGCACTGTGACATTGCTGCCCGGGATGCCAGTCGAGGCGTTCATTCAGACCGATTTGCGCACGCCGCTGGCCTATCTGGTGAAACCCTTCGCCGATTACTTCATGCGGGCTTTCCGCGAAACCTGATCTTGTGGCGGGGGGTCACCCCCGTTAGCCTTGGCGCAACTCAGGAGGATCACATGACGATCGAAGCCCGCCTTGCCGAACTTGGCGTCACCCTGCCCGACGCGCCCGCACCCGCCGCCAACTATGTGCCATTCGTGGTCGTGGGCAGCATTGTGCATGTGTCAGGCCAGATCAGCCAGAATACAGGCGGGCTCATCAAAGGGCGGATCGGCGAGGATATGGATGTGGCGCAAGGGGCCGAGGCCGCGAAAAGCTGTGCCATCAGTCTGTTGTCGCAGGTCAAAAAGGCCTGCGGCGGCGATCTTTCGCGCATTGTGCGGGCGGTCAAGCTGGTGGGTTTCGTGAACTCCACCCCCGAATGCACCGACCAGCCCAAGGTCATCAACGGCGCATCCGATTTTCTGGTGGCGGTGCTGGGCGATGCGGGCCGGCACGCACGCTCGGCCGTCAGCGCGGCGTCCCTGCCGCTGGGGGTCGCGGTCGAAATCGAAGGCATTTTCGAGATCCGCTGATGCGTGTCGCCCTTCCCGCATCCTTGACCCGCATCCCGATTGCGCACCGTGCGCTGCATGATCGCCGCCAAGGGCGGATCGAGAATTCGCCATCTGCCATCCGCGCGGCCATGGCCGCAGGCTATGCCATTGAAATCGACGTGCAGATGTCGGCGGACGGGCAGGCCATGGTGTTCCATGATGATCGGCTGGATCGCCTGACGGATCAGACCGGTTGGGTGCGGGACCGTACAGCCGCGGCCCTGTCACAGATCATCCTAAAGGGAGGAACCGACACGATCCCGACCCTGCGGGAGGTATTGGCCTTGATCGCGGGGCAGGTTCCGCTGCTGATCGAGATCAAGGACCAGACGCTTCAGATGGCGCAAACGGACGGACAGCTTGAAAAGGCCGTGGCGGATGCGCTGGCGGGATACCGGGGCGATGTCGCAGTGATGTCATTCAATCCCCATTGCATGGCCCATATGGCGCGGCTGGCCCCGCATGTTGCGCGCGGCATCACGACGTCCGCCTATGATGCCGATGACTGGGCACCCCTGCCGCCTGCGATCTGTGATGTCTTGCGCGACATCCCCGACTTCGACCGCGTGGACGCCAGCTTCATCAGCCACGAAGGCCGCGATCTGGCCCGCGCGCGTGTGGCTGAACTGAAGGCGAAGGATGCCGCAATCCTGTGCTGGACCATCCGTTCGCCTGAGGATGAGGCCAAAGCGCGCAAGATTGCGGCGAACATCACGTTTGAAGGCTATGCTGCGGTCATTCCCGCTTGACCTGCTGCATTGCCAGATCACCTTTCATCTCACCTTCAGCCAAAGCGGGCGTATGACCGAACTTCGTCTTCTGAACAGTATGGCCGATGTGTCGGCCGATGATTGGGATGGTCTGACGCCTGCACAGGCGCGCCCGGTTGATCCCTTTACAACACACCGGTTTCTGGCGGCCCTGGATGCGTCGGGCAGCACCGGAAAGGGCACCGGCTGGCAGGCGCGACCCCTGACGTTGTGGCAGGACGGCAGACTGATCGGTGCGACGCCGATGTATGTGAAATCGCACAGTCAGGGCGAATACATCTTTGACCATGCCTGGGCGCAGGGATTTGAACGCGCGGGCGGGCGGTACTATCCGAAACTGCAGATCGCAGTGCCCTTCACGCCCGCGACTGGAGCGCGGTTTCTGGGCACGGGGCGCGATGCGCTGGCGGAAGGGGCGATTGCGATCGCCGAACAGAACGGGCTGTCATCGTTGCACATCACCTTTTGCACGGCGGATGAGGCGGCAGCACTGGACGGCAGGTTCGGGCTGATGCAGCGGGTGACGCAACAGTTTCACTGGCTTAACAACGGCTACGCGACGTTCGATGATTTTCTGGCCGACCTTTCCTCGCGCAAGCGCAAGAACATCCGCAAGGAACGCGAGACAGCGCAAGCCGCGGTCGAGATCAGGTGCCTGACAGGAGATCAGATCGAGCCCGCGCATTGGGATGCATTCTGGGTGTTCTATCAGGATACCGGCAGCCGCAAATGGGGCACGCCTTACCTGACGCGTGCCGCCTTCACGGCCTTCCACGACACGATGCGGGAAGACATCCTGATGATCCTCGCATTTCGGGATGGCCGCCCCGTGGCTGGTGCCTTGAACTTCATCGG
>JAAFHS010000001.1:9003-20189 GCA_013298485.1 Rhodobacterales bacterium | reverse complement strand
TCGGGCGCGACACGCTTTTCGGGCGCTATTGGGGCTGCACCGAGGATCATCCCTGCCTGCATTTCGAGCTGTGCTATTACCGCGCCATCGACTGGGCCATCATCCATGGATTGCGGCGGGTGGAGGCAGGCGCGCAGGGCGAACACAAGCTGGCACGGGGCTATCTGCCGACCCCCGTGCATTCGCTGCACTGGATTGCCGATTCGGGGTTCCGCCGTGCTGTGGCGCAGTATCTGGACCAGGAACGCCGTGCAGTGGACGAGGAAATTGAGGTTTTGACGGCCTATGGGCCGTTCCGCAGGGTTACATCTGAAGAATAGTGCAGCCGGACGCGTGATCGGCGATTCATTCAGATTGACGGAATTTTTCAGTGTCTATACCAAAGTTGTTGGGGGCTTCATTACCGATTCTGTGCGCAGCTTTTTAGGGCGTCGGATGGTTATTGGGAGCGACCGATGGACCCGGAACTGGCTTACATCTTCGGTGCGTTTGATACACGCACGTTCTTTGCACCGGCGTCGACCGCGATAGCCACGATCACTGGCGGAGCAACCGTGGCGCGGGTCACGCTGCAAAACGGAACAGTTCTCGTCTATACTGGCACCGGGCTTTCGTTCGGCAACGGGGTTCCGACAGGCGGAATTGTGACCGAACTTTCAGTTCTAAAAGCCGATGGCACGCCATTGGCCACCATCGGACTTACCCAAAGCCCATGGAATTTTGCTGATATCACGACTGGCATTTCGCAACAGAACTATCTGGCGATAGGCCACGGCTTTCTGGATACAGTTGACCCGGCCTTGTCGAATACCGCAAGCACAATTTTTGGCGGCAATCTGGATGACCAGATCATCTTGACCGGTGGTGCAGATATTGCCCGTGGGTTGGCCGGCGATGACTTTTTCGGCTTCTTTGGCCCAGCCTATCAGTCTGTCGGTTCGGCCTCCGGTCTTGTGATCGATGGTGGTGCGGGGCTGGACACGTTATCCACAGGTCGTATTACGCCCGATGGCAACAGCAATCAGGACCTTCGCGGGGCCACACTACTGAGTATTGAGCGTCTCATCACTAACGAAGGAACGACCCACATTTCTGCGGACCAGATCGGTAAGAAGCAAATTGCGCGAGATAGCGAAATCTTTTTGTCGTTTGGTACCGAATTGGTGATCCACCAGGTCGCAGGCAAAACCGTGGAGACGTTCCCATTCATAAACCAAAGTGGTTCTGCTGCATCCGGCGGCAATATCAGGATCATCGGAACGGATGTGGCGGATCATCAGATCGGCAGTGCGGCATTTAGCGAGATTCTGGAAGGGAATGGCGGCAACGACCGGCTGTCAGGGCGCGGCGGGCTGGATACGCTGTCTGGCGGCGCCGGGAACGATACGCTTTTCGGGGGCGATGACGCGGAAACATACTTTTTTGGCCGTGACGAACTTTATGGCGGAGATGGTGATGACCGTCTGATTGGCGGGATCGGTGATGCTTTTCTGTCTGGCGGTGCCGGAAATGACCGGATCATCGCAGGGACGGGCTCATCCGTCGTTTTTGGCGATGACGGCAATGACTACCTGACGGCTGGCAGCGCACCGGGCGGATTTGGTGGAATTGGCGGGCTTGCGTCCCTTTACGGTGGGGCAGGGAATGACACGCTGGCCAGCGGCACGGGCGGTGGTAATTTCATCGGTGATGACGGCGATGATCTGTATGTGATCCGGGATGCGAACGTGTTTTTGCTCGAACAGGTCGGTGGCGGCAATGATACCGTTCGCACAAGCGTCAATCTTGATCTGGACGGCAACGAATTTAGTACCGACGCAGGCGAGATCGAGACGATCCGCGTGATCGGGCAGACCGGACTTTCCATCACGGGAACCGTCACCGACAATCGCATCGTCGGCAATATCGGGGCCGATACGTTAAATGGCGCGGACGGCGCGGATCGCCTTGAGGGCGGGCGTGGTGCGGATGTGCTGTCAGGCGGAACGGGGGCCGATACGCTGGTGGGCGGCGCGGATGCAGATCGCTTTGTCTTTGCCACAGGGTTTGGGGCCGATATCGTGGCAGACTTCAAGGCGAACATCGATGTGATCGACCTGACAGGGCTGGCGGGTGTAACATCCTTCGCCGATCTGGTCGCAGATTTCTTGCGGCAGGATGGCAGGAACGTTGTGATCGATGCAGGCGCGGGCGATGTTCTGACACTGTTGAATGTCAAACTGGCCACGTTGGATGGGGCGGACTTCCTGTTTGGATAATTGCGCGAGTTGCGCTTGACTCACCCCTCCGCCCCATAGAACAAAAGCCGGGGCGGAGACGGGGATATGAACGATGGCTGAGCTTTTGACGGCAGATGACCGCAACCGCCTGTTGCCGCCGCTGGGGGCGACCGGATGGGGCGCGGTCGATGGTCGGGATGCCCTGCGCAAGGTCTGGACGTTCAAGAATTTCTCGGAAGCCTGGGGATTCATGACACGGGTGGCACTTGCGGCCGAGGTGATGAATCACCATCCGGAATGGCGCAATGTCTACAACACGGTCGATGTGACGCTGACCACGCATGATTGCCATGGCTTATCCGATCTGGATGTCCGGATGGCGCACCGGCTGGACAAGCTGGCCGGATCAGCGGCCTGGCAGCGCGACCTGACATTGCCGGTGCAAAGCCTGTGCCAGATCAAGGCGAAGGGATAAAATTGACGGCTGTCAATTTTCAGATTATATGATATAAATCAAAGACTTAAGTTTTATTTTATGCCCTATTTTAACCTTTTCGTAACCTTTTTGGACGGCGGCACCGGACCCCTTCCAATGCCGCCGCAGCTGCGTGCAGATATCAGATCGCGGCCAGCAGCGCCTCGCCACCGGACGTCTCGCAGACGCCGGGATTTTCTTCCATGTGCAGGACTTTGACCACGCCATCAACGGCATGCAGGGCATAGCGCTTGGACCGGCTGAACAGGCCAACGGGGGGCGCGGTAAAATCGACGCCCATGGCCTTGGTCAGCGCGGCATCGGCATCACCCATCATCGCGATCCCCGCAGCAGAGGCCCCGGTGGAGGCCCCCCATGCACCCATGACGAAGGGGTCATTCACCGACACGCAGATGATTTCATCAACACCTTTGGCGGCAAATGCATCCTTTGTGCGGATAAAGGACGGAACATGGGCCGTGGTGCAGGTACCGGTATAGGCCCCCGGCAGGCCGAAAATCACAACGCTGCGGCCCTTCAGCTTTGCGTGCAATGACACGCCTTCGGGGCCATTCGCGCCCATGGTCAGCAGCGTTGCTTCGGGGAGTGTGTCGCCAACAGAAATTGCCATGTTTGATCCTTCACCTGGTTTGCGTCCCTCACGTCAGCGATATAGGGTGCCGCCCGGCAGGGGGCCAGAGGAAAGCAGCATGTCGAACGTCGTGGTGATTGGTGCAGGGCAGGCCGGGGCGGCACTGGTGGCGAAGCTGCGCAGCCTGGGGCATCAGGGTGCGATCACCCTGATCGGGGAGGAACCAAGCCCGCCGTACCAGCGCCCGCCACTGTCAAAGGGGTATCTGATGGGCGAGATGGGAGCGGAGCGGCTGTGGTTGCGCGCGCCCGATTTCTATGCGGATCACAAGATCACGCTGCGGCTGGGCCAGCCTGTCACGGCGATTGACCGCGCGGCACGGACGGTGACCGTGGGCGGCGATGTGGTGTGCTACGATCATCTGGCGCTGACCACGGGGTCGATCCCGCGCACGCTTCCTGCGGCGATTGGCGGTGATCTGGGTGGCATCTACACGGTGCGGACGCTGGCAGATGTGGATGCGATGCGGGGCGAATTCACGCCCGGGCGGCGCGTCGTGGTGATCGGGGGCGGCTATATCGGGCTGGAAGCGGCGGCAGTGGCGGCCAAGCTGGGGTTGCAGGTCAGCGTCGTGGAAATGGCGCCGCGCATTCTGCAGCGGGTCGCATCACCGGAAACGTCGGATTACATGCGCGCGCTGCATGCGGGACATGGGGTCGACATCATCGAAGGCGTGGGCTTGCAGCGGTTGGTGGGCAACGGGCATGTGTCAGGGGCGGTGCTGACGGACGGGCGCGAACTGCCCTGCGATTTCGTGATTGCGGGCGTGGGGATCGTGCCTGCGACAGCACTGGCCGCGGCGGCGGGGGTGGTCATCGAAAACGGCATCCGCACGGATGCCCAAGGGCGCACATCGGATGCGCATATCTGGGCGGCGGGGGACTGTGCGAGCTTTCCGCATGCGCTGGGGCAGATCCGGCTGGAGTCGGTGCAGAACGCGATCGATCAGGCGGAACTGGTGGCGGAAAACATCATGGGTGCGGACCGCGATTACGTGCCCATGCCATGGTTCTGGTCGGATCAGTATGACTGCAAACTGCAGATTGCCGGGCTGAATACCGGGTATGACAGCATCGTCACGCGCAAGGGCGAAGGGGATGCAGTGTCGTTCTGGTACTACCGGGGGGATGAGCTGCTGTCGGTGGACGCGATGAACGATCCGCGCGCCTATATGGTGGGTAAACGGCTGATCGAGATGGGGCGTTCACCCGAAAAGGCGGCGGTGGCGGACCCGGACACGGTGCTGAAGGCGCTGTTGAAGTGAGGATCATTGGCGGGCGGGCGCGGGGCTTGCGTCTGGCGGATGTGGGGGATGGCGATGCAAGCGCACATCTGCGGCCTACATCCGACCGGGTGCGCGAGGCGATTTTCAACCTGCTAATCAATGGCGGCTACGGCGATCCGGTGAGCGGTGCGCGGTGCCTTGATCTGTTCGCGGGGACCGGGGCCTTGGGGCTGGAGGCCATCTCGCGCGGGGCGGCATCTGCGATGCTGGTGGATGACGGGGCCGTGGCGCGGGGGTTGATCCGGCGGAATGTGGATTTGATGCGGGCCGGGGATCAGGTGACCTATCTGCGGCGTGACGCAACGCGGCTGGGAGTGGCGGCGGGCGCGTTCGATCTGGTGTTTCTGGACCCGCCTTACGGCAAGGGGCTGGGCGAGGCCGCGCTGGCCTCGGCGCAGGCGGGCGGCTGGCTTGCGCCGGGGGCACTGGTGGTGTGGGAGGAAAATGTGGTGCCACCGGTGCCGACAGGTTTCGTGCAACTGGACCAGCGGCGCTATGGCGAGACGCGGGTCGCGATCCTGCGCCATGATTGAACGCCGCTTTCAAAAGGGCGATGCGGCGAGTGTTGCGGTCTATTCGGACTGCGAGAGGTATCGCTATCTTCTGACGCGGGAATGGGGGGCGGGGCCACGGGCGCTGTTCGTGATGCTGAACCCGTCGACGGCGACGGAGTTTCAGAATGACCCCACGGTGGAGCGTTGCGAGCGGCGGGCGCGGGCCCTGGGGTTCGGGGCGTTCCGGGTGACGAATATCTTTGCCTATCGCGCGACGGACCCGAAGGTGATGCGGGCGCAGGGCGATCCGGTGGGGCCGGGCAATGATGCGGCGATTGCGGGATCGGTGGGTTGGGCGGATCAGGTGATCTGCGCCTGGGGGGCGCATGGCGCGCATCTGGGGCGGGGGGCGGCGGTGGAGGGATTGCTACGGGGTACGGGCGCGCCGTTGTGGCATCTGGGCCTGACGAATGCGGGCGCGCCGAAGCATCCGCTGTATATCGGATATAACGTGCAACCGAGGCGAAACGGGGGAAAAATTGACGGCTGTCAATTTTCAACTTTATTCAATGAAATCAACGAAAATAGGACCTAAAACCGGGCCGAATTAAGGATTCGGTAATGGTTGCGGGTCCCCGTTCATGCGGCCATCAGGTGGATATCTTCCCAGTCCAGCCCCGCCGCACCCTGCACGATGGCGACCTGCAGACCGTCAAGCAGGACCGCGACATCCTCGGTGCCCTCGATCGCTTCGGTCTGCACGATGGGTTCGGGGTGCAGATCGGCATCATACATGAGCACGATGCGGTCCTGCCCCGGCGCATAATCGGCGATGACGGCGGGCGGATCGCCGGGGGTGTAGTCGCTGAGGGTGAAGCTGTCGATGCCGGCCCCGCCCCAGGCGGTATCGCCCGCGCCGGCGGTCAGCACATCATCGCCCGCACCGCCGTAAAGCGCGTCGGTGGCATCGTCACCGGCCCCGGTCAGATCATCATCGCCCATCCCGCCGAAGAGGATATCGCCCTCATCACCACCATCCAGTGTATCATCGCCTGCGGCCCCGATGATCACGTCGGCATCGGGACTGCCCATGATGAATTCATCCGTCCCGTCACCCAGATAGATCATCGGGGCAGTGTCATCCGCGGTCATTGCCGGGCCGTCATCTTCGGCGGGTGTCGCCTCATCCGTGGGGTCCGGCCCTGCATCGCTGCCATCTTCGGGGAACGGGGGCGGAAGGGGACCTGCATCCGGGTCATCGTCAAGAAGATCGCCTGCCGCTGCGGGTTCTGCATCGGGGGGCGTCGCATCGGCATCGTCATCCTTGTGCGCCAGTGACATCAGCGCATCGCCGACGATCCCTGCGACCATCGCGCCCAGCAATCCCACGATCCCCAGCATGACCCCCGCCCCCTTCATCCAGCGGCGTTTCGTTAACAGGCGTTAACGCAACCCATTGGCAGATATGTATATTCGGTATTCATGTGTAGCATCGGGGGGAGATGGCCCAAAGCGTTTGTCATCGCGGATTTAGTGCAAATGCGCGGGGATTGCGGCGCAGGGCCTGGCGGGCGGGCGGCAGAATTGCTGCTTTTCTTTTGGCGCGAATGCCCCTATACGCGCGCATCCGTCATGATGGCGGACATACCTCCAAGGGCCCTGCTGGACGACATCCCGGCTTGTGCCATCACACCTAACCAAGGAGACCCCGATGTCGATTACCGTTGAAGAAAAGACCCGCCTGATCAAGGAATACGCGACCAAGGAGCATGATACGGGTTCGCCCGAAGTGCAGGTTGCGATCCTGTCGAGCCGGATTGCCACGCTGACCGAGCATTTCAAAGGCCACAAGAAGGACAACCATTCCCGCCGTGGCCTGCTGATGATGGTGGCCCAGCGCCGCAAGCTGTTGGATTACCTGAAGGCCAAGGACGAGGCGCGCTATGCCTCGCTGATCAGCCGTCTGGGCCTGCGCCGCTAAGGCCGGGTCTGCCCGTTTCATGGAACGCCCGTGGCGAAGGCTGCGGGCGTTTTGTTTTTGATCTGGTTCCCTTGATCAAAAACAAAACGCTTCAATCAGAAACCAATCCAACCCAGTTCGACCTGCCATGCACATCTCTGATCACTTCAACCGTCGAGTCGTCGGCGATAAAGATCACCAGATGAGAACGATAGCGATAAACGCGGACGGGTGGGGTAAGTTTGCCAAACAGAGGGGCAATTTCCGGCTGATCGCATAACAAGAGCAGCAGGTCGGTCATGCCGGACGCATAGGTTCGGGCCTGCTTCAGTGACCATCGCTCGGTGGTGTAATCCCAGATATCAGACAGATCAGCTTCTGCGGCGGGCAGCAGGATAAGTTGGCGCGTCACTGATCGGCTTTTGTGTTTTTCCGTAAATACGCGGCCTCTTTCTCAGCGAAAAATGCTTTCGGATCGAAAGGCCGAGATTGCCCGCTTGCCAGCCCTTCATCGACCAACGCCTGGATCTCGGCAATCGCCTCCCGCCGCTCCTGATCACGCCGGATCAGATCGCGCATGTAGTCGCTGACATTGCTATACCGCCCATCGCGGGTTTGCGCCTCGGCGAAGGCTTTCATCTGGTCGGGCAGGGATATGTTCATTGTGGCCATGCCGTGAATCTGCCAGTTATGGCAAAGTTTGTCAACATTCCCACCCCTTCCCAAGCCCCCCCTTTTCCTGTATGCGCCCGCAATCTGCGACGTGAGGCCATGCCCCGGCCACATGCAATCAGGATAGGGGCGGCGGCAATGGGGCCGCCAGATATGTGGAACGACAGGCGAGGGCGCCGGTTCCTGAGGAAACAAGATGTTCAATGTGACCAAGAAATCAATCCAGTGGGGCAGCGAGACGCTGACACTGGAATCGGGGAAAATCGCGCGTCAGGCCGACGGGTCGGTGATCGCCACACTGGGTGATACCTCCGTGATGGCCAACGTGACGTATGCCCGCACGCAAAAGCCGGGGCAGGACTTTTTCCCGCTGACCGTGCATTACCAGGAGAAATACTATGCCGCGGGCAAGATTCCCGGCGGCTTTTTCAAGCGTGAGGCGCGCCCTTCGGAGAAGGAAACGCTGACCTCGCGGTTGATCGACCGCCCCTGCCGCCCGCTGTTTGTGGAAGGCTTCAAGAACGAAGTGCTGGTGATGGCAACCGTGCTGAGCCACGATCTGCACAACGAGCCTGATATCGTCGCGATGATCGCGGTGTCGGCGGCGCTGACGATTTCGGGCGTGCCGTTCATGGGGCCGATCGGGGCGGCGCGCGTTGGTTTTTCGGGTGGCAACTATGTGCTGAACCCGGCTGTGGACGATATGCAGAACCTGCGCAACAACCCGGATCAGCGGTTGGACCTTGTGATCGCGGGCACGAAAGACGCCGTGATGATGGTGGAATCCGAAGCCTATGAGCTGACGGAAGAAGAAATGCTGGGGGCCGTGAAGTTTGGCCATGCCGCCATGCAGCCCGTGATCGACATGATCATGGATTTTGCCGAAGATTGCGCGAAAGAGCCGTTCGATTTTGCCGCACCGGACTATTCCAAGCTGTATGCGAAGGTCAAAAAAGCGGGCGAAAAGCAGATGCGCGCGGCCTTTGCCATTCGTGACAAGCAGGAGCGCACCACGGCCATCGAGGTGGCTGTAGATGCGATCAAGGCGGCGATGACGGAAGAAGACCAGGCGGATGGCAATCTGTATCCGGCGATCAAGAAGCTGGAAATGGCGATCCTGCGCGGTGACGTGGTGAAAACCGGTCTGCGGATCGACGGGCGTGATACCAAGACGGTGCGCCCGATTGTCTGTGAAACGGGCATTCTGCCGCGCACGCATGGATCGGCGCTGTTTACGCGCGGCGAGACGCAAGGCCTGGTGGTGACGACGCTGGGCACGGGCGAGGATGAGCAGATCATCGACGCGCTGCATGGCAACAGCCGGTCAAACTTCCTGCTGCACTACAACTTCCCGCCCTATTCGGTGGGTGAAGTGGGCCGTGTGGGCAGCCCGGGCCGTCGTGAGATCGGCCATGGCAAGCTGGCATGGCGCGCGTTGCAGGCGGTGCTGCCCGCGCCGACCGACTTCCCCTATACCATTCGTCTGGTGTCAGAGATCACGGAGTCGAACGGGTCATCCTCAATGGCATCGGTCTGCGGTGGTTCACTGTCGATGATGGATGCAGGCGTGCCGTTGAAGGCACCCGTGGCCGGCGTGGCGATGGGTCTGATCCTGGAAGACGACGGCAAGTATGCGATCCTGACGGACATTCTGGGGGATGAAGATCACCTCGGCGATATGGACTTCAAGGTAGCGGGCACGGCGAACGGGATCACCAGCCTACAGATGGACATCAAGATTGCGGGCATCACGCCTGAGATCATGGAAAAGGCCCTGGCGCAGGCAAAAGACGGCCGGATGCACATCCTGGGCGAGATGAACAAGGCGCTGTCGGCCCCGCAGGGGTTCAGCGAATATGCGCCGAAGATCGAAACGCTGCAGATCCCCACGGATAAAATCCGTGAGGTGATCGGTTCGGGCGGCAAGGTCATCCGCGAGATCGTGGAAACATCGGGTGCCAAGGTCGACATCAACGATGACGGGATCATCAAGATCGCATCGTCGGATGCGGCGGCGATCAAGCGCGCCTATGACATGATCTGGTCCATCGTGGCCGAACCGGAAGAGGGCAAGGTCTATACCGGCCGTGTCGTGAAACTGGTTGATTTCGGGGCCTTCGTGAACTTCTTCGGCAAGCGTGACGGGTTGGTGCATGTCAGCCAGATCGCGGCGAAACGGTTGAACCATCCGAACGAATATCTGAAGGAAGGCCAGGAAGTGAAAGTCAAACTCCTGGGCTTTGACGACCGCGGCAAGGTGCGGCTGGGCATGAAGATGGTCGATCAGGAAACCGGTGCCGAAATCGCGGAAGCGGCCGAGGCGTAAGGGATTACAAGCGTTGTAAATGAGGGCCCCGGTGGAAACACCGGGGCCTTTGTGTTTCACTTCGCGCCGCGCATGAAATACAAGCCGTTTTGTGTGTAATTGTGAATCACAAAGGTATTTGTGTATAGGTTTTCTATTTTTTTCACTTTTAAATTGATTTGTGTCTAGGACTCAGGCACAGACTTTGGTCATGACTAGCAAATCTGAAGTTATCATACACAACACAACATACGACTGCTCTAACGCGGTCAACTACCATCTGGGGGGCTTTCCGCCTGCAGAGCTTGACCTGAAGGCGCTCATCACCCCGCTGATGGATACTGCAATAGCGCTCACTCGCTTTGACACTATGCTGCGCGGCTTGCCCAATAGCGAATTGCTGCTTGCCCCTCTTCGCGCACGTGATGCCGTTGTGTCCTCGCGGATGGAGGGCACGATTTCCACGCTGGAAGAAGTGTTGCGGTTGGAGGCGGATGCTGATGGGAAAGACGGATCGCCTGTCGGGCGCAATGAGACAGTGGAAGTCGCCCTTTACGCGCGTGCTTTGCGGCAGGCGGAAAAGCAGATGGCCGATGGCTATCCCCTGTCCGAGCACCTGATCCGCTCGGCCCACCGGACCCTGCTGAGTTACGGGCGCGGGGCCGAAAAGCGGCCAGGGCAATTCAAGACGGAACAGAATTACATCGGCGACCGTCGTCGCAAACGCATTGATTTCATCCCGATCGCGCCCGAACAGCTTGACCCGGCGATTGCGACACTTGTCCAGTTCATGCAAGGTGGAACGATGCAGCCGATACTGCGCACGGCGCTGGCGCATGCGGAATTCGAAGCGCTACATCCCTTCGAAGACGGCAACGGTCGCGTCGGGCGAATGCTGATCACGCTGATGCTGTGGAACACCGGTGTGCTTAGCGCGCCGCATTTTTTTGTCAGCGACTTCTTTGAACGCAACAAGGATGAGTACATCGAACGCCTGCGCGCCGTATCTGCGACGAGCGACTGGACCGGATGGTGCAGGTTTTTTCTTGAAGCACTGCAATCCCAGGCGAGCGAGAACATCGATATCGTTGGCCGTATTCAGGCGTTGTATGAAGAGATGCGTG
>JAAFHS010000001.1:0-8993 GCA_013298485.1 Rhodobacterales bacterium | reverse complement strand
GATGCGTGAAAAGTTGCGAGACGTCCTGCGTTCACGCTGGGCGGGGGATGTTCTGAACTACATTTTCGCCAATCCGATTTTCCGCAACAATCGCTTTACCCGCGACTCAGGCATTCCGAAGCCGACTGCGAATGGCTTTACAAACAGGCTCGTGGAGGCGGGTATCCTTGAGGTGCTGATTCAACCCGGTGGGCGTGCGCCAGGTCTGTATGCGTTTCCCGCTCTGCTGGAAATTGTGCAGGAACCGCGCTGACAGCGGCATGGCTTTGATTGGGGGCGGACACTTGTGAAAGCGGGTGCATTGGGCGAGGGTCAGGCGATGGATATCACCGTCATTTCCGTGGCCTATAACAGCATGGCCGTTCTGCCCGGCATGGTGGATAGCCTGCCTGCAGGCACGCCTTTGGTGATTGTCGATAACGGGCCGGATGATGGCTTGCGCGACTGGGCGCGCGCGCGCGGGATTGATTGCCGCGTGCCGGGGGACAATCTCGGCTTCGGGCGGGGGTGCAATCTCGGGGCGGCGGGGGCGGTGACGCCGTTCCTTTTGTTCCTGAACCCGGATGCGCGGCTGCAGCCCGATACGCTGGATGCGCTGATCGCGGCGGCGGGGCGGCATCCGGAGGCCGCGGCATTCGGGACGGCCTTGCAGGACGGGGCGGGGCATGTGGGTTACAAGCACCGCACAAGGCTGGCCCCGCAAGACCGGTTTGCGCCCAAAGCGGTACCGGCCGAGGATACGGCGGTGCCCGCGCTGTCAGGGGCGGCGCTGATGGTGCGGCGGGCGGCATTCGAGGCCGTGGGCGGCTTTGATCCCGCGATTTTCCTGTACTACGAGGATGATGATCTGTCGCTGCGGCTGCGGGCGGCCTGCGGCCCGCTCATCTTTGTGCCATCGGCG
This sequence comes from Rhodobacterales bacterium, assembly GCA_013298485.1. Classification (GTDB taxonomy): domain Bacteria; phylum Pseudomonadota; class Alphaproteobacteria; order Rhodobacterales; family Rhodobacteraceae; genus JAAFHS01. The sequence continues at coordinate 8,092 of JAAFHS010000001.1, read as the reverse complement.
ATTGCCACGCATTATGCGGGCAAAAGCAGCGCACCATCGGCAGCGCTGTCCCGCTTCAAGGGCTATCATTGGGCGCGGTCACGGATATATACAGCGCGCAAGCATGGGCAGGCGAGACCATGGCTCGCAGGTTTGCGCAACGCGCTGTGGCAGGTCGTGGGGCCGAAAGCATGGGGTTCGGCGGAGCGGCGGGCGGAAGGCCGGGGGCGGTTGGCGGGTGTGTGGTCGATGCGCCATGGGAACAACCGCTGATAGACAATGCCACAGGGCTGCTTTAAGGGGACGCTGCGCAACAATGTGGGCCATCAATGAGCGATCTTTTCCCGTCCGAGGCTGTTGATGTGCTGATCCCGCGCGCAGATGCCTTTCGGTATTCGTTCTGCACGCTTGTCTCGAGACCGCAGTTGTACCGGCAGATGCTGGCGTCGTTTCAGGCGGCAGGTTTCACCACGGCGGACTGCGAGTTCCTGTATCTGGACAATACCGTGTCCAATCAGGGGGATGGTTACCGCGGCCTGAACCACATGATCGCGCAGGCGCGGGGCACTTATGTGATCCTGTGTCATCAGGATCTGCTGGCGATTGACCCGCGCAAGCAGCTTGACGCCTGCCTTGATGATCTGACGGCCAGGGCACCGGACTGGGGTGTTGTCGGCAATGCGGGCTGTGATGCGCGCGGCAAACAGCGTTTTCGCATTACCGACCGCTATCGGTACAATGAACGGATTGGCGAAGTGCCGGGTCCGGTCGTCAGCCTGGACGAGAATTTCCTGTTGATCCGCCGCGATGCCCTGCTGGGCTTTTCGCATGATCTGGCCGGATTTCATATGTATGGGCCTGATCTGGTAACACAAGCAGCCATCCGTGGCCGCAGTGCATGGGTGGTTGATTATCACATCGAACATCTGGGCGAGGGCACGGTGGATCGGACCTTTCTGGAGGCCTCGGCGGCATTCCAGGCGAAGTACCGCCGCGCGATGGCCGATCGGGACATAAAGACGACGGTGACGATTGTAAGCTTGGGCAAAACAAGCGGCCAGGCGCGCCGACGGTTGCGGAAACTGAAGCGGAAAACGGCACCTACGCAATCACAATCCTTCGGGCGGGCGTTGTCGCACTGGATCAGATACCTGCCGTACCGGGTTCACGAATTGCGACATGGGCCGCGCTATGTGCTGGATGGAACAAAATTCACGATCCCGCCCGGATCACCGCTGGCAGCACTCAAGGCGATACGAAAAGGGGTCTATGAGGCCCCGGAACGTCGCATGATCGCAAAATGGCTGCCGCGCGACCTGCCGGTCGTTGAACTCGGCGGTTCTTACGGGATCATCAGCCATGGGATCAGAAAGCACATCGACCCTGAACAGAGGCTTGTCATCGTCGAGGCCATTCCGTCGCTATTGCCAATCTGTCAGGGCAATGTCGGTCTGGCAGGGCTTGATGCCAAAACCGTGGTTGTCGGGGCCGCTATTGCTTATGGCGACGCGCCAACCGTGCGTTTTGCGGTATCAGACGGGGTTCACGACTCGCATGTGGCCGACAGCGACAGCACGGATGGAATTGTCGAGGTTCCTGCCATCACCCTAGGCGCACTGCTGGCCGGACAGTCAATCAGCGGCCCCTACAGTCTGGTCTGCGACATCGAGGGCGCCGAGTTTGACCTGTTCATGCACGATAAGGCAGCCCTTGCAAACTGCCGTTGCATCGTTCTCGAGCTGCATCCCGGCACATTCATGGATCGTGGTTCATCGGCGGATGCGTTCGTGAAGATGGTCGAGAAGGCCGGTTTCAGGATCGCAGATCACGATGCTCAGGTGATTGTCGCAATACCGGCATAGGGCTGCCAAACGGGACGCGGGCCTGAATGCAGCATCGGTTACGCCCCCAATGTCTGGCAGGTGCGCTTGACGCGGAACCGCATTGCACGGCAAGACCGACGCAGAGGCCTGCGGGAAGGGAAATCGGAATGTCGAGGCTGTCGCGCATTGATTATCTGCGGCGCAAGCTGGTGCAGGATCTGCGTGATGCTATCTTTGGCCCGCAGTATACGATGGGCGGTGTGACCTTTACCGTGCCGCGTGGTGGGCCACCTGGCCCGCGCAAGGCGATTTCGCGCGGCACATATGAGGGAAACGAGCGTGGTCTTCTGCGTGCACACCTGCCGCGCAATCTGCCAGTGATCGAGCTTGGCGGGTCATTCGGGATTGTCAGTCACACGATCCGCACCCATATCGCGCCGGACCAGACCTTGGTGGTGGTCGAGGCCAATCCAGGGCTGATTGCGACATGCGCGGCGAATGTGGGCTTGGGCGGCAGCGCAGAGCAGACCCATGTCGTGAATGCGGCGCTTGCCTACGGGCAGGCATCGGTGCGGTTTCAGGTGGATGAGGCGATCCACACATCGCATATCGTGGGGGCTGATGCGACCGGGCCGAATGTGATTGATGTGAAGGCTGTCACGATCGGCAGTTTGCGGGCGGATCACGGGATCACGGGCCGCTATTGCATCGTCTGTGATATCGAGGGGGCGGAGTTGTTCCTGATGCGGGGCGATGCGCGCGATCTGGCAGATTGCGCCGTGATCGTGATGGAACTGCACCCGACCGTTTATCCGCGCATGGGCGGCAGTCTGGATGAGATGATGACCCGCCTTGCGGATCTTGGCATGCAGATCGTGGAATGGCGGGCCGATGTGATTGCAGCCCGCCGGTAAGGCTTACTTTGGGGCTTTGGCAAAGCGCAGATAGGGCAGGCGGATATCAAGATCGCCGAAACGTTCCTTGGCCTGATCGTTGTTCAGCGCGAGCGCCACGATCACGTCCTGCCCTGGCTGCCAGTTGGCGGGGGTGGCAATCGGCACGCCGTCAGTGGCCTGCACGGCATCCAGCGCACGCAGAATCTCGGCGAAGTTGCGGCCCACGGACATCGGGTAGGTCATGGTCAGGCGGACCTTTTTGTCAGGCCCGATGATATAGACGGTGCGCACGGTGGCGGTGTTGGCGGGGGTGCGGCCTTCGGCTGGCAGGTAGTAGTCGGCGGGCAGCATGTCATAGGCCTTGGCCACGGTCAGGGAGGTGTCGTCGATGATCGGGAAATCGGCGGGGACGCCGCCGAACGCCTCGATATCGCGCTTCCATTTGTCATGTTCGGCCTTGCCGTCGACGGACACGCCGATCACGCGGGTCTTGCGTTTGGCCCATTCAGCGGCAAGCTGGGCGACGGCGGCGAATTCGGTGGTGCAGACGGGGGTAAAATCGCGGGGGTGGCTGAAGATGATGGCGTAGTGGCCATCCAGCCAGTCGTGGAAATGGATGGTGCCTGCGGTACTGTCGGCGGTGAAATCGGGGGCAATGTCGTTGATGCGGATGGACATGGTCGTATCCTTGTGTAAGCGGCGCTGCGGGCAACATAGGCCAAATGGAAAAGGGTTTCACCCCCTGTGGGGTCCCTGCGCAGAAAAGAGAATGCTGGCCTGCAGGGGGCGGGCGGGATGGGAACAATCGCCCGCTGCGGGCGTGATACGCTGCGCGTTCATTTCCGGAAAAGACGTTCAGCAAGATAGATCAGGTTCAGCCACCAGCGCGCCTTGACGTCCTTGTAGACAAAGGGGCGGCGCACACGGGGGTCACGCGGTGTGAGCCAGTCTTCGGCGACAGGCCACTGCGCCATGTCGCGCGCCCAGAATGCGGCGGCCTGCGCAGGCGACATGTCGTGAAAGGTCTTGGGATGGGGTCCCGATACCCGTCTCGCGATGCGCGCGGCCAAAGTCTGGCCCCGGTTGCGATAGAAGGGAACCTCAAGGCAGAAGAAGACGAAGGGGTTCTTCATCGTGGGCATGGTCGAAAACAACTGGCGGGCGCGGATGATGTTGTCGACCTCGGACGCGGCGACGGCCCAGTTGGCACGGCGCAGGCGATCCACATGCCACAGCGAGATGTCGAAATAGGCCTGACGCCGTGGCAGATGTTGCGGGGCCGCATCTGCGGGCATGTCATAAACACCGCGCTCCGGCTGGGCGGTAAGCTGGCGGCGGTAGCGGGCCATCGTGCGGCCGCGCATGAAGAGAACCGACAGGAACGCCGCCCGGGTATCACCGGCAAAGATCGCGGCGATATCCTGCAGATCTGCCGGACCGACGGCGCGGGTGATCTGCACATCATCCTGCAGCATCAAAAGATAATCCGCGCGGCAGGACGCGTATGCGGCAGCCATGTTCGCGTACAGCCCGCCGTGACGCCCCACGCCGCTTTCACCGCTGGGGACAACCATCGGGCCGAGTGTGGCAAGATAGGCGCGCATGTCAGGGTCGTCGCTGTTATCGTCATAGATCCGTATCGGCACGCCGGGCAGATTGCGCAGCACCGAGTCGACGCAGTTTTTCAGATAGACGGGACGGTTGTACGAGAAGATCGCGACTTCCAGCATCACGGATGATCTTTCATGGGCACGATCCCGGTGCTGCGGGCGTAATCGAGGGCGGACAGATCCGTAACCTCATCCGCCTCGATTGCCGCGACCTTGCGCATCACGCGGCGCAGGTGGTCGGCGTCGGGGGTCGTGAGGTTGGGGCCGCGGGCGATCTTGGCCTGCAGTTCGGCGTCCGAGCGGGTGTAGTAGTGGTTCAGCTGGATATGATCGGCGGAGTAGAATGCAGGCGTCTCGCGGGTGCGAAAGGTAAAGCGCTGGCCACGGTCGTTGCAGGTGTCGCTTGACCCATCCACCTCGATTTCATGCACTTTCAGGGCTGTCACGTGGCAGGGGTCCACGATCATCTTGAAATTGCGCAGGCCACGTGCATCGCTCATCGGGTCGGGATTGCGGCGGGTGTAGTTGGGGATCACGCCGCCTGCCGGGGGCGTTTTGTGGCCAGCGCGACCGAACATGTGCCAAGGCAGGCTGATGCTGCGGCAGTGATCCAGATGCGCAAGGGCGGCGTTCAGGTCGGCGTGGCCCTTTGGGACAAGAAATTCATCAACGTCGATATAGGTCATCCAGCGATATGCGCCGCCATGGTTGCGGGTGGCATGGGCGTAGGCGAGGACCTGGTTGTGCACCTCCAGCGCGCGGCGGGCGTCGCGGAATTTCTGATGCCAGGGCGTGACGGTCACGCGGTCGCCTGCGGCGGCGCGCAAAGCGGGGATCGTGTTGTCGGTGCAGCCATCATCATAGGCATAGATATGGGCGGCCCCAGCCATCAGGTGAAAGCGCGCCCATTCGGCGATGTGGGCTTCTTCATTCCGCACGATCAGCACGATGGCAAGGCCCGCCCGACCCGGCAGCGCGGTGGCCGGGTCGATGGCGATCTTTGTGATGCTGCGGGCGCGTTTGAGAAAACCGAACATGGCACGGCATAACATTGATCCTGTCGGCAAAGGAAGCACCCCAGCGACCATCGGCCTTGCCCCCGCCCGCGCGGGGTGCGAGTTTGGGGGCAACAGATGGAGGATGCGATGATCGACAAGCGCCAGTTTTACATCAACGGTGAATGGGTGAACCCGGCCGTGCCGCGGGATTGCATGGTGATTGATCCATCGACCGAAGACCCATGTGCGATGATCTCGCTGGGGTCAGCTGCTGATACCGATGCGGCGGTGGCAGCGGCCAAGGCGGCGTTTCCGGGATGGGCGGCGACGCCGCCTGCGAAACGGGCGGAGTATGTGCGGGGCATCCTTGCGCATTATGAAAAACGCGACGCCGAAATGGCGCAGGCGATTGCGCTGGAGATGGGCGCGCCGATTGACATGGCGCTGAACGATCAGGCGGCGTGCCTGCCGTGGCATCTGAAGAATTTTCTGGCGGCGTTCGAGCATATGGAGTTCATCCGCCCGCATGGCACGACACCGGGGGCGATGATCGCGCTGGAACCGATCGGGGTGGTGGGTCTGATCACGCCGTGGAACTGGCCGATGAACCAGGTGACGCTGAAGGTGATCCCGGCGCTGCTGGCGGGCTGCCCTTGCGTACTGAAACCAAGCGAGGAATCGCCGCTGTCATCCATGCTGTTTGCGGAATTCTGCCATGACGCGGGGTTGCCTGCGGGCGTGTTCAATCTGGTGAACGGCGACGGGATGGGGGTTGGCGCGCAACTGTCGGCACATCCGGATATCGAGATGATCTCGTTCACAGGCTCCACCCGCGCGGGCCGCGCGATCAGTGTGGCTGCGGCACAGACGCTGAAACGCGTGACGCTGGAACTGGGTGGCAAGGGGGCGAACCTGGTGTTTGCCGATTGCGACGCTAATGCGGTGCGGCGCGGGGTGAAGCATATGTTCAACAACTCGGGTCAGTCGTGCAACGCGCCAAGCCGGATGCTGGTGGAACGCAGTTACTATGACGAGGCGGTGGCGATTGCGACCCAGGTGGCGCTTGACACCAAGGTGGGGCCTGCATCGCTGCCCGGAGGCCATATGGGGCCGGTGGTGAACAAGCGGCAGTGGGAGCAGATTCAGGGCTACATTCAAAAGGGCATTGATGAGGGCGCGCGGCTGGTGGCGGGCGGGCCGGGGCTGCCCGAAGGGTTCAACCGGGGATTCTATGTGAAGCCCACGGTGTTTGCCGATGTGGTGCCGGGGATGACGATTGAACGGGAGGAGATTTTTGGGCCTGTGCTGGCCATGATCCCATTTGACACGGAGGAAGAGGCGGTGCGGATCGCGAATGATACGCCATACGGCCTGACGAATTACGTGCAGACGCAGGACGGCCCCCGGCGCAACCGGCTGGCACGCGCGCTGCGGGCGGGGATGGTCGAGATGAACGGCAAATCGCGCGGGGCGGGTGCGCCGTTCGGGGGCGTGAAGTCATCGGGGCGTGCAAGGGAAGGCGGGCATTGGGGGATTGAAGAATTCCTTGAAGTGAAGTCGATCTCGGGCTTTGATGTGGGTGTTGCGGCAGAGTAGCGGCGCGGGCTGACACTCAGAGGTCGGGATCGGTTGGGTAAGGGCGCAGCGCTGCGGTAGCCTGAACCGGAAACCCGGAGGCCCCGATGACCCAGCACCCGCGCCTGATGCAGCCGTTGCAATTGCGGGGGCATACCCTGCGCAACCGGATCGTGTTCGGGGCGCATACGGCCAATATGGGCAAGGACGGTCTCCCGGACGCGCAATACGCGGCGTACTTGCGGGAAAGGGCCCTTGGCGGGGCGGCGATGATCGTGGCAGAACCGATGCCGGTGCACCGGACGGGGGTTCTGACGCGGGGGAATTTCCGGCATTCCGATGACGCGGTGATCGCCCCGTTTCGGGCGGTGACGGATGGGGTGCGCGATGCGGGGGCGGTGATCCTGCAGCAGTTGTATCATATCGGGGCGCATGGGGATGCGGACCTGTCCTTTGCGCCGCACTGGTCGCCATCGGGGCATGCGAGTTATCATGACAGCGATGGCTCGCATCGGGTGACGGAGGCGGAGATTTGGGAGCTGATCGAGGCGCATGTGGCCGCCGCCGTGCGCTGCAAGGCGGCGGGGTTTCAGGGGGTGGAGGTCTGGGCGGCCTACCATTCGCTGCTCGATCAGTTCTGGACGCCATGGAGCAACACGCGCGATGATGTGTGGGGCGGCAGCCTTGAAAACCGCACGCGGTTTTCGCGCACGATCGTTGAGCGGATCAGGCAGGCGTGTGGCGAGGATTTCATCGTCGGGCTGGCGGTCAGCACGTCGGATGCCAGCGATGTGCTGCTGTCGGTGGAGGCTTTGTGCGAAATCGTCGCCCTGCATGATGCGACGGGGCACATCGATTATGTGACCTGCGGCCATGGCGGGTATCTGGATTTTGAGCGGCTGATGCCGACGTTTCTGTTTGGCGAAAAGCTGACGGCGCCGGTGACGGAAATGCTGAAAGGCGTGGTGCGGCATGCGGTGGTGACATCCGAAGCGCATGTGCGGACACCGGAGAATGCGGAAGCCGTGATCGCATCGGGCCAGGCGGACCTCGTGTCAATCGTGCGGGGGCAGATCGCGGACCCGCATCTGGCACGCAAGACGGCCGAAGGGCGGGCGGAGGATGTGCGGGGCTGTATCTCCTGCAACCAGATGTGCTGGGGGCGGCGGTCGCGCGACTACTGGATTTCGTGTTTGATAAACCCATCGGCG